>JAYTFV010000045.1:0-3277 GCA_043734065.1 Planctomycetota bacterium | reverse complement strand
TGGTGATCGAGCGCGCGAAGTACGGGTTCTCGGGCGAGGTCATCCACTTGGCGAGTTCGACGCGGCGGTCGCTGGGGTCATCGATGGCCAATGACGTGCCGTCGAGCGGGGTCGGCGGCTGGGGCTTGCCGGTGCGGGGCTGGACGAGGTCGCCGATGTTGGAGACGTAGAGCGTGCGGTTGCCGTCGCCACTGCGCGGCTCGCCGCCCCAGCCCTTGGCCTTCACGCGCGAGAACATGTTGGCCATTGCGTAATACTGGTCGTTGGTCCATTTTTCTAGCGGGTGGTTGTGGCATTTCGCACAGCCGATGGAGAGGCCGAGGAACGCCTGGCAAGCGTTCTCGGTCATGTCCTCGGGGGACTGGTTGATGGCGTAGAAGTTGGTGGCCCCGTTCTCGAAGCTACCGCCGGTGGCTGTGAGGACTTCGCGGACGATCTGGTCCCAGGGGGTGTTGGCGGCGACGTGCCCCTTGAGCCAAGTGTAGTACGACTTGACCGCCTCGGGCCGCAGCAGGTTGCCGTTAATCATGAGTAGGTCCGACCAGCGGTAGGTCCAGTAATCGACGAACTCGGGCCGGGCCAACAGCTTGTCGACGAGTTTTTCTCTCTTGTCGGCGGCGGTGTCGACGAGGAAGGCCCGCACCTCATCGGCAGTGGGCAGCGTGCCGATGGTGTCGAGGTACGCGCGACGCACGAACTCCGAATCGGTGCAGACGGCGGACGGCGGCAGGTTGAGAGCCTGCAACTGGCGGTTGACGTGTTCGTCGATGAAGTTCTTCGGCTTGAGGGCCGCGAAGACCGCCGGGTCGATGGTGTTGGAGTACGGCGAGGTGATGCGAGCGATGGCGATCTGGCTGGAGTACCACGCGGAGATCGCTCCCTCGCCGGGGCCGACGACGGTCACGATGCCGGTGTTATCGATGCGGGCGACGGCCTCGTTCGAGCTGGTCCACTTGACCCACCGTGTCACGTCGCCGGTGTGCCCATCGGTGAAGTGGGCGCGGACGATCATCTGCACCTGCTCGTCTTTGGCGAGGCGGCTGCGACCGGGGAGGATTTCGAGGCGGTCGACGACGGGGTCGTTGTCCTGCGGTGGGGTCGCTCCCTGGGCGATCCATTCGGAGAGGATGCGGTACTCGGGCGAGTCAGTCTCGAACCGCAGCCCGCCCTTGTGAGCCATCGCCCCCGACGGCTTGGCGAGGAACAAGCTGCGCCCGATGGCCCCGAGTTCGATGCGTCGCCCGCGGTCCTGCTTGACGATGTTGAAGTGATCGGCGACCGGGTTATAGCCGTTGAGTGAGAGCCGAAAGCCCCCTTTACCCGCGAGTGCCCCGTGACAGGCTCCCGTATTACAGCCGCTCTTGGCCAGCACCGGAAGGACATCGTTGCGGAAGTTCCAACCGTGCTGTTGTGCGGATCCGGCGACGGTGACCTTGGTGGTGGAGGTCTGGTCGCCGACCTTGGCCGTGATCGTCGCGGTGCCATCGGCGACCGGCTGGACCTCGCCGGTGGCAGAGACCTTGGCGATCTCGGGGTGGTCGCTGGACCACGTGACGCCGGTCGCGACCTGCGAGGTGAGGGTGTCGCCCTGAGTCCGCTGGACGACGAGGCGCTGTCGGGCCTCGGGACCAGTGAGGGTACACTCGCCGGGGAGGACAAGGAGGTCTTGGGCGCAGAGAGTCGAGACGCTCAGCCAGCCGATGAGCAGCAAGGAGCCAAGGGCAGAACGAGGGCGCATCGAGGGGCACTCCGAGAGATGTCATGTGTGAGGTCGTAGAACGGAATTCATTCCGTTCTGGGCCGACTCCCGCCACTGGACTGGCGTGTGGTTGGATACGTCATGGGGTTCAATGGCCGCAGGAACGGAATGAATTCCGTTCTACGAGCCGCTGCTGACGCATCAGACTCCGTCGACCCGTCAGCGTATCAAAACGGAGGACCGATGAGGACTGAACCGCCGCGATTCTCGCGGGGTGTGGTGTAGGCGTCTGGATTGTCGGCGATTTCTCCGAAATCGCAGTCTGAGGTCGATTCGTGAGCGGTTCCCCTCTGTCCCAAGCGGAGCTTGAGACTGAGGATAAAACGCAGGCCCGGAGAATCCCAGCCGTTGACCGCTTGAATGAGGCTGATTATCCGGTGATCGTCATCGAACGGACTCTTCGCCCCGAAGGGGCAGCCACAAATCAGCCCAGGGCAGAGTGACACGACGAACGTCGTGGAACGCCGCCCTGGGTAGAAGGCCCAACCACGGCTCAAGCCCTGAAAGGGCGGCACAATCTCGGGCCGCTCGCGGTTGCGCCCTTTCAGGGCTTGGGGTGCGTGGTGTGTTCGCCACCCAGGGCGGCGCGGAACGACTGGCGTCGTGCCGCTCTGCCCTGGGCTGGTTTGTGGCTGCCCTTTCAGGGCGAAGACTGGGCGCGGGGCCATCCGCAAAGCCTCCTGACCCCGCCACCCACGACCGCCATCCGGCTTGGCCAAGCCACCCCGCCGCCGAGGCCACAAGTTGCTCACCAGTTGACCGAACGTCAACTCAGCCGGTACAATAGACATGGGGAACGCGATTCAGGCGGATTGCTGAAGCCATGGACATCATCAATGCCCCCCCCCGCTCGGACGCAATCACGATGTCTGAAGAGATCAGCTCACTGGTTACGGCACGCTAATCAAGCGTGTCCAAACATGTTCATCGCACAAGAAAGGCTGACCCTCAATCATGGGCAAGATGCGTGGGATTCAGGACATCTATAAGAAAGACTTAATTGGTGCAAAAAGTCAATTTAAGGCTGTTGCACGAGGGGCCTTTGATTTGTTTGTTGCCTCTTGTGTTGGATTATTAATGTTAGAGCGTTGGTTCTCTGCTAGCAAGCCTGCCCCAGCAACGAAAAAGGCGTCTGCTAAATCGGCTACTCTGAAAAACAGGTTCATCCGACTATTTGGGGGGTTGGGTGATCGCAAGGTTTTAACCTTGCAGGGTGTACTTGGTATGGTGCAGGGTCAAGAGGCGCTCCTTCAGGTGTTCGTAGTTTCGGTAGCCGTAGGCCCGCCTTTGCATCGCACCGATTTTGTTGTTGATGCCTTCCAGCGGGCCGGTCGAGATCGGGTGGTCGTACCAGTTGAGCAGACCTCGGCGGTGCATGCGGAGGGTCTTCGCCATCACCTGCATTTGGCGGATGCCGGAGGCGTCGGCGCGGCGGCACCAGGCTTCGATGAACTTTTCCGCCGTCGCCTTCGAGCGCTGATTCCAGAACTGCCGCAAGTCCTCCTTGAGGTAGTACGC
>JAYTFV010000044.1:0-9289 GCA_043734065.1 Planctomycetota bacterium | reverse complement strand
CCCTGGGCTGTGATGGATCACCCCTTCGGGGTACAGAGGGTTCCTGACCACCGGAAATGTGCGCAGCCTGCAAACATTCTTGGGGTGAGTAGTACAGATCAGAAAGAGAGATGCCATCGAACGGTCTGCGACAGTCCGTTCGACCAGAAACCAGTTCTCTCATCCTCTTCATCTGCGTTCATCTGCGTTCTTCTGCGGCCAAACCTCTTGAACCGTTTGACCTACTCGACAAACACAAACTGGTTCGAGTTCCACAGCACGCGCCAGACGCTGCTGAGGCCGTGTTCGCTGGCCAGGTCGGTGAGGACTTTCTGTTCCTCGGGGGAGATCGGGCGCGAGACGCAGGCGTACCAGGCAGCGGCGACCTGATCGGCCAGCGGTTGCATGCTGGACTTGGATTTCTCCTCGGCGAGCCGCGCTGCCGTCAGCATGAAGGCATCGTTCCAGAGTGACAGAGCCTGGAGCGGCGAGGCTGATTCGTTGCGGCGTTCGACCTGCATCGAGGGGTCGGCACAGTCGAGGCTGGCCATGAACGGCTCGGGTTGGGACCTCACTAGAAAGCGGTAGACGGCCCGGCGGAACCCCTTTGGATCGCAAGGGTCAGACAGGTGGTATTCGTAGTGCGGCGAGTGCTCGGGCTTCTCGATCACGAAGTCCTGAAAGCTCGGGCCGTAGAGCGTGCGGTCGAGGAGACCGGCTGTGGCCAGCACACCGTCACGCAGCGGCTCGGCCTCCAGACGGCGGCGATTCATCCGCCACAGCAGCCGGTTGTCGCTGTCGATCTCGTTCTTCGCGGGATCGCTCGTTGAGACCTGGCGATACGCCGCACTCAGCACAATCGTGCGATGCAGTTGCTTCAGCGACTGGTGTTCGCGCAGTTCGCACGCCAGCCAGTCGAGCAGTTCCGGATGCGACGGAAGGCTCCCGTTCTTCCCGAAGTCATTCGTCGTCTCCACCAGCCCGCGACCGAAGTGGTACTGCCACACGCGATTCACAGCGGACCGCCACGTCAACGGGTTGTCCGGCGAACCGATCCAGCGGGCGAGGGCTGCGCGGCGTTCGCCTTCGGGACTTCGAGCGGGCAGATCGAACCGGGCAGCCAGTGCCGTCACCGCTGAGATCGCCCCCGGTCCGACCTCTTCGAGAGGTTGCGTCACACTGCCCCGCGCGAGGCGGTGAATGATGCGTGGCTTCCCGCCATTGGCTCCGGTCCCGCTGAACGCTCCGCTGCCGGTATGGACCGCTCCGATGTAGGCCACCGACTGTGCCGGGAGAGCGGCGATCTCCGCTTGCAGACGGTCGCGCTCCGTCCCGAGGCGTGTCCGCTCGGTCGCCTCATCCACAGTGATCGCCTGATCCCACAGACGCTGCCGCTCCGCGCGAGCCTCAACCAGTGGCGTCGCGACATCGTTCTTCGCTCCGGGAAAGATCCCATCGGTGAGGTTCTTCTTCCCCCAGCGCGGACCGGCTTCGATCGAGTCCAGCGCCGACACCACGGCTCGCTGAGCCACGTTCTTCCCGTCAGCAGTCAACGCCTGCAACTCGGCCATGGCGACAATGAAATCGTTCTGTCGCGGGGCGAGTTGAGTCGCGGTGATGCGGATCACCTTCGCTGTCTGCTTGTCGACCGGGAGCTGCACCGGCGAGAGCTTCGGGTTGTCGAGCGACTTCTCGGCGATCAGCCGCACGTTCACCGAGAAGCCCGCATCATCGGCCACCTGCACCCGAAAGGCCCTCGGGAACCCGAACCCGTCGCCGATGCCGTTGAAGTCATCGTGGCACGGGCGCAGCACGATCTCTGTGAGTTCGACCGGCTCGGGCAGTTCCACCTGCACCCACTTCTCGGTGTCGGCCTTCAACTCAATCCCGCTGTGCCAGCCGTATTCGACCGGGATGGCCCCCGCCGGTGTCGCTTCCTGTTCGAGAGCCGCAATCCGTGTGTCGAGAGCCGTCAGCGGCTCACCCGCGCGGGTCTTGATCGTCTGTTCGAGCGAGGTCAGCTTCGCCATCACCTCTGATCGCTGTCCCGTGAGAGCGATCCGCTTCGTGGCCACCGCCGGGTCGCGGTCGTACGCCCGGTCGGTGCGATCAACCGCTGCGAACACCGCTTGCAGGGCGTAGTAATCCTCTTGGCTGATGGGGTCGAACTTGTGGTTGTGGCATTGGGCACACTGTACTGTCAGGCTGCAAAAGGTCTGGATCGTGTTGGTAATCATGTCGTCGCGGTCGAGGTGGCGGGCGACCTGGCCGTCGATCTTCGACTCGGGGACTTCGGCATGTCCAATGAAATCCCACGGCCCTGCGGCGATGAACCCGAGTCCTTCGATCCCGTCGCCAGTGCCGGGGTACATGACATCGCCCGCGAGCTGCTCCTCGATGAAGCGGCGGTACGGGCGGTCCTCGTTGAACGCCCGGATCACGTAGTCACGATACGGCCACGCATTCAGTCGCAGCTTGTCCTTGTCATACCCATGCGTCTCGCCAAAGTGGACGACATCGAGCCAGTGCCGCGCCCAGCGTTCGCCGTAGCCGGGATTGTCGAGGAGACGGTTGACGAGCCGCTCGTAGGCGTTTGGCTCGGTGTCAGCGAGGAAAGCCCGCACCTCGTCGGGTGTCGGCGGCAGCCCAATGAGATCGAAACTCAATCGGCGGATGAGTGTCGCGCGGTCGGCTTCGGGGGAGGGGGTGAGACCGGCCTGCTGCTGGGCTTGCTGAAGGAAGGCGTCGATTGTCGCCTTTTTCTCCGAAAAAGGACGCTCTTGTTCAACGGGTGGCAGGGTCAGGAGGCTTTGCGCATGGCCCTGTGGCTGTACATCGTCCCGCTCGCGTTCCGGGCCTTTCGCAGAGCCTTCAGACCCGGCCACCCTACGCTCTTTTTCGGAGAAAAAGGCGACACTCGGCACATCCGGCCTCTTGAGAGGCTGAAACGACCACCAATCGGTCACCTCGCTGCGGCGGTCCTTGAGGATTGTCGCCGGCCAGTTGGCCCCGTTGGCAATCCACTCGCGGATGACTTCGCGTTCGGCCATCGTGAGCGGCTGGGCTTCCTTTGGCATGTCTGGCTGGTCGCCGCTGATCTGCTGCCAGAGGAGGCTCTCTTCGGGTTTGCCGGGCACAATGGCCGGTCCGGTGTCGCCGCCATTCAAAGCGGCGTCGCGGACTTCCAGTGACAGTCCCCCCTTCCCATCGGCGGCATCGTGACACTGGATGCAACGGCGTTCGAGGATGCGAACGGCGGAAGCGTCGTCGGCGAAGATGTGGGTGTCAAAAGATGAAAGCATCGCGAGCAGGCAGACGACGAATGCGAGTTGACGACAAGCGAGCCGGGTGGCGTCAGCCCCCGGACCTCTGTGCGTCGCTCGGTCCAGGGGCTGACGCCGCCCGGCTCGCCTGGGATTATCCGACCCCAGTGGCCTCCGATTGACGGAGTGCGGGCGATGGAACAGACTGGGCATCTCGAACTCCGGGGCCATGCACTCGCTCACTGGGATGTGTCCATTGTGGGGCGGGCGGTGAAAGGCAGCAAGAGTGCTCCGCTTCGAAGACTTCGCGTCGAAGCGAAACGGGGATGATCCAGCCACATACACTGGGGACAAAAAAACATTAGATGATTGGCTGATTGACATCTTGCCCCACGGCTAATACAATACTTCTAGTAAACCCTCCGGGCCTCTGCCGCAAGGCATGCACACTTTCGGGGGGTCTTTTCATTTCAGAGCGATCAATCGGTGCCAAATTGAAGTTCACGAAGCCATTTCTGACTTATGAGCAACAAGCTGAACACTTGATTCTACACGGACTCACAGGCGACCGCACAAAGATTGTCGAGCGTCTTCAATCCGTCAGTTACTATCGATTGAGTGGATGCTGGTATCCTGACCGGAAGCCCGACCCCACAAATCCCAGGCAGAAACTCAGCCAGTTTTTTCCCGACGCTTCGATCGATGTCGTTTGGGATCGATATGTGTTCGACCGCCGTCTCCGGCTGCTCGTGATGGATGCAATCGAGCGGATTGAAGTCGATGCTCGGACTCGATTGGCCTATCTCCACGCCTCGAAGCACGGTCCATTTGGCTATGCCGACGATCTCTCAACGCTTCCCACACTCTCGCAACCGGATCGAACCCGATTTCTAGAGAACCTCGGCCGACAGGCCAATTCGAGCCAGGAAGACTTCGTAGTACATTTTCGGTCAAAATATGGATCGGATCATCACGACTTGCCCATTTGGGTGGCTTGCGAACTCATGAGTTTCGGAGATCTATTCACGTTCTATCGTGGGTGTGCCCCGTCTATGCAGAAAGATTTCTCGGCTCAGTACAAGATTACAGATGCAGTCTGCAAGTCATGGCTCGGGACGCTGAATACCATTCGGAACATTTGTGCTCATCACTCGCGGCTGTGGAATCGCGTTCTGGGAGTCAAACCGCTCATCCCCAACAAAAACCCTCTCTGGAACAAGCCCACTCCGATCCCCAATCACCGTGTTTTTGCCGTGCTGACGATCTGCCGGTATTTGTTGAATATCATCTCTCCGGGAAGTGACTGGACCGACCGATTCAAAGAGTTGCTGGCCGATTACCCCGATATACCACGGGCCGGTCTGGGATTGATTCCGGATTGGGAAAAGCACCCGCTCTGGACGTTGTGAGAACTGGGTTCAGTCAATCGATGTCGGACCACGGAAGTCCCTATGCCCGAACTCCCGAACCACCTCGCCTTCGGCATCCAGCAACCGTGGGCCGAACTGATCCTGCGCGGGATCAAGACGATCGAGATTCGCCGCCTGCCGGTGCGTCCGGGCGGGCCGATATACCTGTATGCCTCCAAGCAGCCGTCGAAGGCGGCTTATGCGATCGCAGCAGCGGAGCGGCACGGTCTTGAAATTGAGAACCTGCCACGCGGTCTGCTGGTCGGAACGATTGAGGTCTCCGAGTGCAGACCCGCGACACCGGAAGACGTGACAGCTGCGTGTGTTCCGGAGGAGTTCCTGATGCGGAGGAATGCCTGGGTGATCGGACGGGCGACTCGCTTGGAATCGCCACAACCGATCCTCAATATGCCGTTTGGGATGTGGTTTTACCCCTTTGCCCAGCGAGGGACTAACAAACGGAGGCGGGATCGGGAATAATGGGGGAGTTGTCAGTGGTCAGTTTTCAGTCGTCAGTCAGAGAGATGTTGTGACGGGCGGCTGAGTTGGGTTGGTTGACCACGGAGACACAGAGGCACGGAGAAGAGTTCGAAGATTGTCGCCTTTCGCTCCGCGAAAGGACGTTCTTTCGCGGAGCGAAAGACGACAAACGCCGCGAAGACATCAGCCTCCCCCACTGACAACTGATCACTGACAACTGACGACTTCCACCCCCTCGCCGGGATCGATCCCGGCGACTCACGAATTCAGGACATCATGGAACAAGTAGAACTGATCGCCACGGCGGCGTTTGGACTCGAAGCGATCGTCGAGCGCGAGGTCCAGAAACTCGGGTACACCGAGACCCGGGTCGAGGACGGGCGCGTCCGCTTTAAGGGCGACCTGACCGCCATCTGCAAGGCCAACCTCTGGCTCCGTACCGCCGACCGCGTGCAACTCGTCATGGGCGAGTTTCACTGCCCCGACTTCGAGCAGCTCTTCGAACGGACCAAGGAGATGCCTTGGGAAGAGTGGCTGACCGTCGACGCCAAATTCCCGGTCTATGCCAAGTCGGTCAAGTCGATGCTGACCGCCACGCCGAGCGTCCAGCGAGCCGTCAAGAAGGCGATCGTTGAGCGCCTCAAGACCAAGCACAACCGCATCTGGTTTGATGAAGAGGGCCCCGAGTACGCCATCGAAATCTCGCTGCTCAACGACCGCGCATTGCTCACGATCGACACCTCGGGCGAGGGCTTGCACAAGCGCGGCTACCGCCAGATGACCACCGAGGCTCCGCTCAAGGAGACCCTCGCCGCCGCGCTGATCCAGCTCAGCTATTGGAACCGCGACCGCATCCTGGTCGACCCTTTCTGCGGCAGCGGCACGATCCCGATTGAAGCGGCCCTCATCGCCCGCAACATGCCGCCGGGAGGCGACCGCTCCTTCGTCGCCGAGACGTGGCCGCAGGTGTCAATCAAGCTCTGGACCGAGGCCCGTAAGGAGGCCCGCGATCTGCGGCTGAAGCCTTTGGAGATGTCGATCATCGCCACCGACATGGACCCGCAGGTGATCCGCCTGGCCCGCAAGCACGCCAGTGACGCCGGGGTTGGGACCGACATCCACTTCGAACGCAAGCTGTTCGCGGAGTTCAAGGAGTACCGCGAGTACGGCTGCATGATCTGCAACCCGCCCTACGGCGAACGCATGGGCGAACGCGACACCGTCGATCAGTTGAACGAAGACTTCGGCGAGATCATGCGGATGCACCCGACATGGTCGTTCTATTGTTTGACCTCGCACCCGATGTTCGAACGCCAGGCCGGGAAGACCGCCGATCGCCGCCGCAAGCTCTACAATGGGCGGATCGAATGCACCTACTACCAGTACCAGGGACCAAGGCCGCCGCGCGAGGCCGCGCTCGCCGCTGCGGAGTTGGAGGCCAGCATCCCTGCGCCGCCGCTCGACTTCCGTCCCAATAAGCCGCCGACGCGCGGCCCGGCTGCGGGGCAGGTGATTGACACGCTGACCACGCCGGTGGAGTCCAATGACAGCTACCGCGAGGACGATTCGCAGAGCGAATCCACACCGCTGGTGTATGAGTCGACGGCGATCACGGGGTTGACGCCCGCTCTCGTCAATCGCATGAAGACGCTCGACTTCCGTCCGCTGAAGCCACCGACGCGGGGACCGCGCGCGACTGGAGAGGGGCAGTCCTCGGAGGCACCGGCCTCAGCAGAGACCAGTACAGCAGACGCGCCAGCTCCGGCTCCGTGGGTGCGACCCATCCCGGCCCCGCCGCTCGACTTCAAGCCGCTCAAGCCCCCCACGCGCGGGCCACTCGCTGAGGCCGCAGCAGCAGCAGCAGCAGCAGGCACCTCGACCGATGGCTCCATGCCGCCCGATGAAGCGGCTGCTCCCCCACCTTCCGCCCCCACCGACTGGAGCAGCCGACCGGTCCCGCCGCCACCTCTTGACTTCAAACCGATGAAGCCGCCGACGCGCGGACCGCTGGTCCAAGCGGCCACGCAGCCCGCGTCCACTGAATCTGGTGAGAAGACTTCCGTCGCAGGATCGGAAGCAACGAGCCCTCCGCCGCCACTCGCCACTCCCACCCCCACCGACTGGAGCAGCCGACCGGTCCCGCCACCGCCACTCGACTTCAAACCGCTCAAGCCGCCGACGCGCGGGCCGCTGGCCCAGGGAGGGGGCATGACGTTGGCTGTGCCGAAGCTGAAGAGCGCGGCGTCCTATACATCGCGACCGGTTCCGCCACCGCCACTCGACTTCAAGCCGAATATCCCACCGACGCGCGGGCCGCTGGCCCAGTCGCCGGTTCCGGTCGAGCCAGAGGTCGCCCCCGAGTGTACGATCCCGGTCGAGAGCCTGACCCCCGTCGTGGTTCACCAGACTCCGGATACGATCGCGACCGAGTCAACGACTCCGATTGAGATCCCCTACATCTCGGAGCCGGAACCCGCCCCCGCTCTGCCACCGATAGCGCCGCCGACCGTCGAAGAGGTGCTTGCCCCCTCACCGATCGAACCCGTCCGCCCCGCGGGCCTGAGCCTGGCCGACATGGCCCGCCGCGTCTCGCCGGAAATCATCGGTCCGTGCGAGGGTGTCGGTTGAGTCTGGCACTCCGCGCTGAAGCCGACAGAGACTCCGGAGAGTTCCACCCACCCACCTCACACCAAGAATCATCCGCACTGCACCAGCCAGTTTAGGGACACAGATTTCGTAGATTTCCACAGCTTCAGAAGGCCAGCGGGCTGCGGGCTGCGGGCTGTCGCCTCTGAATCTGTGCGACTCTGTACGACTCACGTCCGAAATGTTGGCATGCTGCACAAATTATCGATGGCCTGGAGACCTCTGGACCCTGGGTCAAAACTTCGGTCGAAAGCAGTCTGGAATCGTCGGCACTCTTTCCCGCGCGGAGATCACTGTTGTCCGAGTGGACGCGGTGGTAGGGGAGAAGACGAAACCTGGCGGCACCTCCGGTCGAGAAGGTTCTATATGAGGGAGATGCTTGCTTCCGGCATGGGAATGCAGGCCGACGTGCCGGATGGTGGCCGTGGGAACAGTTCTCTGACAAACTATTATCGATCCAGGGACCGCCGTTGTCTCTTGAAACACCCACCGAGAACTGCCTCATGCTGCGACACACTCTCCGAGCCGTCGTGTTCTGCCTGGTCCTGATTCATCTTCCGCGACTGGTTGTGGCGGACGAGATCCCGGCCAGCCAGGATTGGCCGGGTTGGCGCGGGCCGACCGGGATGGGGATCACGACGGAGCGCGAATTGCCGCTGACCTGGGGCGGGAAGGACAATGAGAACGTCCTGTGGAAGTCCCCCTTGCCGGGCAGCGAGGGGAAGCCGAAGTTCGACCACAACCAGTCGAGCCCCATCGTCTGGAGGGACCGGGTGTTTCTCCTCATGGTTTATTGGCCCGAGGGGGTCGATCAGAAGGAGTTTCCCGAACACCATATCGCCTGTTATCGCACCACGGATGGCCAGCAACTCTGGGATGTGAAGGTGCCGCCCGGTCCGTGGCAGCTGTCGGACCTGCGAGGCGGGTACAGCGCTCCGACGCCGTGTACCGATGGCGAGCGGGTGTATGTCCTGTTCGGGTCGTCGGAGTTGGTGGCCCTCGACTTCGAAGGGAAGATCGTGTGGCGGAAGGATGTCGCCCCGTATGCGTGGGACGTGGCAATCGGGACGAGTCCGGTCCTCTATCAAGACACCGTCCTCGTGCTGGCGGATGGCACGCAGTCGAAGACCTCGCGGCTGATCGCGTACGATCGGCGAACCGGCGATGTGAAGTGGGAGCAGCCGCGACCGACTTCCTCCTTCAGCCACAGCACCCCGGTGCTGGTGCAAGTACACGGTAAGACGCAACTGCTGGTGAGTGCCTCGAACGCGGTGCAAGGCCTCGACCCCGCCGATGGCAAGGTGATCTGGTGGGTCAATCACAAAGGGGACGTGCCGACGCCGATCTTTGGTCAGGGGCTGGTCTATAGCGAGGACGGTCGCGGCGGCGCGGGCATCGCCATTGATCCGACGGGCGCGGGGGACGTGACCGAGAAGCTGGTCAAATGGAAGACCGACTCGGTGCCGGAGGGGTACGCCTCGCCGATCTTTGCGGGGGAGTACATCTGCCGCG
>JAYTFV010000043.1:0-6920 GCA_043734065.1 Planctomycetota bacterium | reverse complement strand
CACGACGCTTGTGGGACGACCCTTCCAGATTGACCTTCGTCTGTTGCAGCAGCTTGCCCCACTTCTGGTAAGCCGCCTGATTCTCGTAAATCTGCCGCTCGGCTCGGGCGGCCTGGGCAGATGTCACCCACACGCCGCCGAGAGAGACATCGCCCAATCTCTGGCGAGCTTCCTGATCGTCGGGAGTCTTCGACACCACGCCGTACAGGTGTGCCCGCTCTTCGTCCGTCAACTTGTGCTCCCGGCAGCCATCCGCCAGGAAATACTGGTCTTCCGCCGAATCGGTTCGCTTGGCCCGCGCTTCTCGGTACTTGTAGAGATCGGCCCAGCGGTTCCCGAAATCGGCGACCTGGGTGTAGGGCACCCACTGGTTGCCGACACGCACCTCGCCCGCCAGCCAGTGCGTCTGCGCCGCATCCGGGGCCAGCACCTTCAAATCGGCCAGAGCGGAAGCCCGCTCGCCGTTGTTCCCCGCCAGTTCGAGGAACTGAACCCGATGCAAGATGTCGTCCGCGTCAACGCGAGACAGGGGAGACACGCAACAGACCAGCAGAGCCAGTCGACACCACACGAGTTTCATGATCCGCTCTCCACGTTTCCAACAGTCGAAATCAGGCAAACACTCGAAATCGAACCGGTCAGGGATTGACCGCATCCCCGATCAGCGATTGCTCCAGTTCGGAGATCTCATCCGGGATACTCAATGAGTCGTACGAACTGACCAACGAGATTCGCGACCGGATAGTCGCCGTTCTGCGATCGGTGATCTTGTTGGCTTTCTTTTGGGAGGTGGCGAGTCGGCGATCCCAAATTCCCAGTTTGCGATGCGACTCCTGGCTCTTCGCGTCAGATTTTTCCGCAGACGACACCAGCCCTTGTCGTGCAGACACCAGGCCCTCGGCCTGACCCAGGATCTCGGTTTGCTGGGCTGCATTCTTCTGGAGTTCCAGCACATACCCCTGGAGTTCCAGATTTTTGACGGCAATGATGCTTTCCAATTGAGCCGCAGTGAGGGGCTGGCGTCGAAGGTTATTTCCGATTCCATTGGAGGAATTATTCAGTGCTCCCACCAGTGTCGGAAGCATCGCAACTTCCTGCCGCACCGACATGATCGTGGATGACAGTTGCTCCTGAGCCGACTGGAGTGCTGTGTACTTTTTCTCGAGCGCCCCCAACTGGCTGTCGAGATCCCGCAATTGCTCCTTGGCGATGGCGTCCTGCGTCCGCTCCGTCGTGGCGACGCTTTTCTTGATGGAGTCCAGTTCCTGCTGCTTCTTCGCAGTCTCCTTCAGCTCCGCCACTTTCTTCTGCTCCGCCGTATCGACCGCCGTCAGCAGGAGCATCTGCATCTCCCGGTGTTCGGCATGGAGTTCGTTGACGCCCCGCGTGATCTCCAATTCATAGATCGGTCCGACCTGAGCCCGAATCGCCGGTTCGGCCTGGGACATCATTTTTGCCGCGTTCGCGTTCCGACATGGCCCCTGCAGATACGTGATCATCCGCCCCAGCCAGTGGGCGGCCTCCAGCCGGTCGTCCTCGCTGGTCCACAACTGGCCAGGATCGCCGATGCGTTCGGCGAGGTCGACCAAACTGTCGATCGCCGCCTCATACTGCTTCAGACGGATCTGCTCGTAAATGAGGAAGTGATGCACCGGAAAATAGTACAGCCGGTGGTCCGCCGCAGCCTGCATCGCCAGGGTCGCGTCGGCGTGCCGGAAGTTCTTGAGCAACACCAGAGCATGCACATAGTGCAGTCGCGGGTCGTTGTCCGTCTGGGCCAGCAGCGTCTTCAACTGCTGCTCAATTTGGGCCGGGGCATTTTTGTCGCCACTGGCAGCGATGGTCAGCACGGTCCGCAGCGCTTTGTGAGTCGCCGCGTCGTCCAGGGAATGAGCAGGCGAGGCCAACACCTTGTCCGCCGCGTCGGCTCGCCCCGTCAGGAGACACGCCACGCTTGCGGCCAACGCCATACTCTTCCACAGGCACCGCATACCGCACATGCCACAATTTCGAGAGTGCGAACGGGAACTCGACACGAGATCGTACACGCTGGAAGTTCCTCGTCAACGGGAATTGTCGAGTTTGGCGGGGTGAATTCGCCAATTGGCGATACCCGCGACATGCGAGTCGCGGAGCGACATCGCCTACGTAGATCGGTCGCTCCGCGACCGAGATTACCGGGGGATACCCCCTATTGGCGAATGCACCCCAAGAGGGCGGGCGCGTCGTCCCAGACGCCCGCGTTCTGGCGAACGCAGCTACGACGACAATCGTCTCATGCGTGGCCGCGTGAGGTATAAACCTCAACCTCGTCTCAAAACACCGGTCCCCAGGTCCAGGGGCAGAACTCCTCGTCGCCGATGCCTTGGGCTTCGCTCTTGGTGGACTTGCCGCTGGCCACGGCGAGGATCTCTTCGAAGATCTCCGTCCCGACCGACTCGATCGTCTCCCCGTTCAGGATCGGACCGGCGTCGATGTCCATGTCGTCCTGCATCCGCTCGTACAGCGGGGTGTTCGTCGAGACCTTGATCGTCGGCGACGGCTTGCAGCCGAAGCAACTGCCACGACCGGTGGTGAAGACGACGACTTGGCAGCCGCCCGCGACGATGCCAGTGACGGAGGTCGGGTCGTAGCCGGGGGTGTCCATCACGACGAGGCCGCGTTCGGTGATCCGCTCAGCGTACTCATAGACCGCCCGCAACGCGGTGGTTCCGCCCTTGGCGACGGCTCCCAGCGACTTTTCATAGATCGTGGTCAGGCCGCCCTTCTTGTTGCCGACCGACGGGTTGTTGTCGATGGTCGCGCCGAACTTGGCGGCGTAGTCCTCCCACCAGCGAATGCGTTCGACCAGCTTGTCCGCCACGCCGCGATTGATCGCTCGGCGGATCAGCACCTGTTCCGCTCCGTAGATCTCCGGCGTCTCGGCGAGGACAGCTGTGCCACCTTGGGCCACCAGCAGATCGCTGGCGTAGCCGAGGGCCGGGTTCGCCGTGATGCCACTATTGCCGTCGCTGCCGCCGCAGTTGAGGCCGAGCATCAGTTCGCTGGCGGGGATCTCAACTCGCTGCAGCTTGTTGACTTCGGGGAGGAGTTCCATCAGGATCGCGACTCCGCGAGTGACGGTCTTGGCGACGCCGCCTTCGTCCTGGATGTTCATCGTGATCGGGCCGGGTGCGTTGGGGCCGAGGTTGTCGAGTTGGACTAAGTGATGCACGCCAGTCAGGAACGACGCCTGCGAGGTCTCACAACCCAGGCCGACCACCAGATAGGCTGCAATGTTCGGATGCTGAGCAAACCCGGCCAGCGTGCGGGCCAACTGGCGGTGATCGGTCCCGCCGTACTCCATCGCACAGCCGCCCTTGTGAACCAGTGGGATCACGCCATCGACGTTCGGGTACTGTTCGAGAATCTGCTCCTCGAACTTCTGAGCAATGAACTTCGACGAGGTGGCCGAGCAGTTCACCGTACTCACAATCGCGATGTAGTTCCGAGTCCCCACTCGGCCATCCGCCCTGCGGTAGCCCTGAAAGGTCCGCTGCACCGCCGCCACCGGAGCAGCCGGGATCGCCGTGCAATACTCGTAGTCATGCGAGAGCGCGCCGAGGCCGAGATTGTGTTGATGCACCCAATCGCCCGCCGCGATGTCGCGGGTCGCATAGCCGATGAGTTGGCCGTACTTCTGCACGACGCCACCGACAGAGACGCGACGAATCGCCAGCTTGTGCCCCAGATCGATCCGCTCCTTGCACGTGACAGCCTGCCCCTTCGGCCCGACCCACACGGTCCCAGCCGGAACTGGTCGCCGAACCACGATGACATCGTCCTCGGGATGGAGCAGAACGAACGGGGAGTCGGTCGCGATGGCGGTCATGGGGATGAATCCGGAGATGAGGGGCGCGGTCCCGCATTGTAGGCCAGCTGTCACTGACTGTCCTCTGAGGGCCTGTTCGACCACGGCAATCGTGGGAGTCGATTGGCTCGTGCCTTGTCAACTCTTCATTTAGGGGTTCGCCGCCCTCCCAGCGGGCCTGGCTGAACCCCAAAATCTAGGCTAGACGGAACACTACGGGTGGGCCCGATGCCTGACGACATGTCGTCGTGTCCAATGCCCCAGAGAACAATGTCAGGTGATCACCGGATGACGCTCTTGCATCCGGGTCAGTCATCGACGGGCCGCCTCTACCAAATCGTCGTCTTCGCAGTCCCACACGGATTCCGGTTGAGGATCTTGCGCCACAGTAGCCAAGTTCGTGAGCAGGGAGCCGACGGGCTTCAGGGGAGGAGTCCAAGTTGCACTCGAATCGCCTGTTCGACTCCCTGCATGTCTTTCACGGAAACTCGCCCGAGGCGCTCACCCAGGCGAGTCTTACTCACCGTGGTCAACTGGTCCGCCATCGCCTTATGCGGCTTGCCCCGTACGACGAGAGGGGCCTCGCTCGGATACACGCGGTCGACGTTGGTCGTGAGCGGGACGACTTGCAAGCGGTTCAAGTGCTTGTTCGCAGCGTCGTTGCTGACGATCACCGCCGGTCGCAGTTTTTGCACCTCTCCCCCGATGGAGGGGTCGAAGTTGACCCACCACACCTCACCGCGTTTCATCGTCGACATCCCCGACCGTCGCCTCGGACCACTCCAACGCCTCCGCTTCGCGGGATTCGTCGCGGGCCATGTCCCGATACGCCAGATCCAGATCCTGGCCGATCACATGGGGCCGGACCAAGCCCTCAATGAACTGGCTGATCTTGCGTCGGCCCACGACCGTGTGCAAGCCCTGATAGACCCGCTCGTCCAGTGTGATCGTCAGTTTCTTCTGCATGGCGGGCTCCAATACGTGTTCGTACACGTATTGTAGTGCTCTCTGCGCAGACCAACAACGGGGATCCCCGACGTTGAGCTGCGACGCGAAGTCCTCGAGGCGGAGCGTCCCCTACACGTTAAACAAGAAGTGGCAAATATCCCCGTCCTGCATCACATACGATTTCCCCTCGACACGGAGCTTTCCCGCCGCGCGGATCGCCGCCTCGGACTTGTAGGTTTCGATGTCGTCCAGACCATAGACCTCGGCCCGGATGAACCCGCGTTCGAAGTCGGTGTGGATCACGCCCGCAGCTTGCGGAGCTGTGGCCCCGATGGGGATGGTCCAGGCTCGGACCTCTTTGACTCCCGACGTAAAGTAACTTTGCAGCCCGAGCGTGCGGTACGCTTCGCGGGCCAGGGACGCCAGCGACGGCTCCTCCAGCCCGATCGAGGTCAGCATCTCGGCCCGGTCGGGGGCGTCGAGTTCGGCCAGTTCGGCCTCGAACTTGGCACACACGACGACGACTCCGGCGTTGTGGCTTTGGGCGTAGTCGCGGACCTGCTGGACGAGCGGCCCCTTGCCGTGGATGTCGTTCTCGTCGACATTGGCTGCGAACAGGATCGGCTTGGCAGTCATCAGGCCGAACGTGGCGGCGATCTTCGACTCGACGGGGTCGAATTCCAGCCCCCGGATCGGTAAGCCAGCATTCAGCCGGGCGAGGCACTTCTCGATGACCTCGACCCGCTGTTTGGCCTCCTTGTCGCCGATCTTGGCGGCGCGCTGAGCCTTGGGCAGGGCGTTCTCCATCACCTGCATGTCGGCCAGCATCAGCTCGGTCTCGATGATCTCGATGTCGGCCAGGGGGTCAATGCGGCCGGAGACGTGCGTCACATCGGGATCGTCGAAACAGCGGACCACCTGGATGATGGCGTCGACTTCGCGGATGTGGGTCAGGAACTTGTTGCCCAGCCCTTCGCCCACGCTGGCCCCCTTCACGATCCCGGCAATGTCGACCAGTTTGATGGTCGCGGGCAGGATGCGTTGCGGCTTGGCATAGACCGCGATCCGGTCCAGACGCTTGTCCGGCACGCTGACGATCCCCTCGTTGGGCTCGATGGTGCAGAACGGGTAGTTCGCGGCCTGGGCGGCCTGCGAACAGGTCACGGCGTTGAACAGGCTGCTTTTTCCGACGTTCGGGAGACCGACGATACCGGCTTCCATGGGGACACACTATGAGTTGTGGGGAGGGCTGGAGAGGACGCAGTATCGCGGAGTGCGAAGAAAATGGAACCGAGGCCGTTTGCCGACGAGCTTGCTCGACGTGCCCGCTTCGCACTTCCGCGCAGCAAAAAACCTGTGATCCGCCCAGTGGTGCATCACAGGTATCCGCTGAAGTCAGTGAACCCGCCTGAGACAGCTCAGGTAATCCCGTCACGGGCCGCCTGAGCTGCCTGCCGCCGATACTTCAGCGCCAGGTGGGCAAAGGTCGACTTCTTGGGCACACTCGAAGTCAACCGGCTCAGCCGCTCGTACTTCTCCGCCAGGGCGGTCTTCACATCGACAAACGTTCGCTTGGGCATGATCTCGGTCCGATGGTCATCCAGAAATCCAGGAAGCCCCACAGTGTAATGGGAGCGGGTGTGATTGCCAACTGGACGTGTTTCGAGTGTGAACAGATGTGCGTGCATCACGATCATCGGTGCCAGATCGGTATTCGACTTGCGGCAGTCATTTTCCCGAAGGGAATTCAGCCCAGGGTCGCGACCGCAGGGAGCGCACCCTGAGTCACGCAGCCCTCGCCCGCCCCTACCCTGAAGGGGTTGTAGACCCGTCCAGCAAGTCATATAGAACCCCTTCAGGGTTCGTACTCCGACAGCACCTTGACCCAGGGTAGGCTCCCTGCGGTCGCCAACCCTGGGCTATCGCCTGCAACCCCTTCGGGGTACAGAGCCGTTGCTCACTGTGCCTTCTGGCTGACGGCTGACCACTTTCTCCTTCGGTTGCGGCTGTGCTGCGCTGGGTATTCCGTACTACTCACCCCAAGAATGTTTGCAGGCTGCGCACATTTCCGGTGGTCAGGAACCCTCTGTACCCCGAAGGGGTGATCCATCACAGCCCAGGG
>JAYTFV010000042.1:0-4960 GCA_043734065.1 Planctomycetota bacterium | reverse complement strand
TGCTCCACTTTGCGTCTTTGCACCTTTGCGTCTTTTCGTTCACTTCTGAATCGTCGCGGTTCCCCGTGGACGGAAGAATTCAACGCAAAGACGCAAAGGCGCCAGGACGCAAAGGACCATCGCTGGCATCTCGAACCGACGTGTCCCCTCAATCTGTGTAGCATGTGAAGCGAGCAAACATTTTGGGGGTGAGTCGTACGAATCGCCCTGAGACGGCGATTTCGGAGAAATCGCCGACAATCCAGACGCACACACTCCTCTCTCCGCCTTGTCCGTTTCCCCTTGCTCTGCAACCCGGTTTCGGGTGAAATGAATGGAGAGCGTGTGGGTTGTTCGGCCTGAACCGACATGGACGATTACTCCGGCTGTTGCCGGATAACCCGCGCCATCGTTCTGACCTTGCCGTGCCGTGCGGGTCGATGCGGGTGTTGAGGATTTTCACCCGTCACAGTCCGCTGTAGCGTCTAGGCTTCAGACGAGTGAACTGCCACCCGCGAGCCTGTGGTGCGCGGACTCTCTACACCCCGACTCCCCCTCCCACGAACTCATGGCCCCCCAGAAGACCATTGCTGCTTCCACTCGCTGGATCTGGCCGTTTGAACTGATCGAACAGATCGGTGAAGGCGGAATGGGGGTCGTGTATCGGGCCCGCTACGTCGTCAACAACCGCGAAGTCGCCCTGAAGATGCTGCCCGGGGATGTCACCGACAAGGTGGCCCTGGCCCGCTTCGAACGCGAACTGGAAGTCCTCAAGAACCTCAAGCACCCCAACATCGTCCGCTGCTTCGGCGGCGTCAGCGAAGACAAACAACGCTTCTACGCCATGGAACTCGTCGAGGGCGGCAGCCTCGAAGACGAACTGCAACGGCGCGGTCGACTCTCGATGGAGCGTGTCGTCGCCTACGGACTGCAAATGTGCGCTGGTCTGGAATGCTCGCACAAGAGCGGGGTCATTCACCGGGATATCAAGCCCAGCAACTTCCTCATCGGCAATGACCGCCAGCTCAAGCTGAGCGACTTTGGACTCGCCAGTGTGTCGGCCTCGCGCCGCATTACCGCCGCGGGCAAGACAGCTGGAACACTGCTTTACATGGCACCGGAGCAGATACGGGGAGGGGATCTGTCGCCCCAGACCGACCTGTATGCGCTCGGCTGCGTGTTCTACGAACTGCTGACCGGGAAGCCGCCGTTCGTGGGGGAATCCCCCGCGCAGACGATGCACATGCACTGCCGGTCCGAGATTCCGCGAGTCTCGCAGGTGATCCTCGATTGCCCTGTCATTCTCGACAAGCTGATCGCCAAACTGATGGCCAAGGAGCCGTCTCAACGACCGCAATCGGCTGCCGATGTCGCGCGGGAACTGCGGACGATCACCAACACCGTCACGGTGAAGATCGACCCCAAGCGATTGCTCCTGGAAGGGAACTCGGGTCCGCTCCAACTGCCACCCGTGATGCGGACCGACCTGGATGAGAGCGATGCCGCTCCTCCCGCGAAACGCCCGTTGCGTGACACGGTCTTGTTGTGCGGACTCTCTGTCGCGCTGCTCGTGTCTCTCCTGTGGAACTTCACCCGCAAGGTCGACACCGGACTGACCACCCAGTTGCAAACGCAATGGGTGCATGCCCTGCGCGACCCCGATCGCGAAGTCCGCGTCACGGCGGCGCGGAGCCTGGGCGAACTCAATGGGCAATCCCTGGTGGCGTTGAAAGCGGTCGCGAATGCCTTGGACGACCACGACCCCTTGGTCCGCCACGAAGCGATCAATGCCGTCGCCAAAGCAGGCACACCCGGCAGAGTATACATCCCCACGTTAATGCGGATCAATAAAGACGACCCGGAACGTGAACTGCGTGATCTAGCCGACACGGCGATGACGGCTCTCCGGAATGCTCCCGACCACAGCCATCTCGGAACATGGCTGATCCTGCTGGGGCTGGCCACAGCGGTGGGCATCTCGACTTATTATTGGATGCGTCAGGTCGTCAAGGTGAACGATATTCCCGAGCGGAAGCCGGTCCTTGGCGTGCGGTAATCGAATCGGTATACCACCAGGGACCGACGGGAACCGATGGTGAGCGAGATGCATTCGCCCACGAGTGGTTCTCGCTCTCTCTGCTCCCTCTCCCCGCTGGCCTAATGCAACGGCGTTTGCATGGCCACTGAGTTTGTTCGCGAGAGCGGTCAGCCCCGCAGGCGCGGCCCGCCCCCAATCACACGCAGGCGAGCCGGGGAGAGGGAACGGGCAGGGGGACCGACAATTGGCGAATGTACCCAGGTGAGACCGACTCGCGGTGCCCCCCTCGACTTCCTTCACAGACGTGATCACCATGCCGTTTCCCTTCTCCGCTGTGGGACAGAAGCTCACCGCCCGCAGCGGCATCCTGGAACTGATGGATGATCTCGGGCGGGCCATGACCGTCCAGCCCGACATGCGCATGCTCGGCGGCGGCAACCCCGCAGCTGTGCCCGCGATCCAGGCGTTGTGGCGGGAGCGGATGCAGGCTCTGCTGGATGAGGGAGCCGCTTTCGACCGGATGCTCGGCAACTATGACCCGCCGCAGGGGAACCCGCGATTCCTCGCCGCGCTGGCGCGACTGCTGCGCGACAAATTCGGGTGGGCTATTGGCCCCGAGAACCTGGCGATCACGACCGGGGGGCAGACGGCGTTCTTCCAGATCTTCAACCTGCTGGCCGGGCGATTCACCGATGGCAGGCGTCGCCAGATCCTGCTTCCGCTCTGCCCGGAGTACATTGGCTATGCGGATCAGGGGATCGAGGAGGGACTCTTCGTCGCTTGTCGCCCGGCGATCTCCTGGCCGCATGGGGAGGCCGCGCGGGTCTTCAAGTACCGCATCGATTTCGCCGCTGTCGAGGCGGCCCTGGCCCATCACGATGTCGGGGCCATCGCGGTTTCGCGCCCGACGAACCCCACCGGGAACGTCCTCACCGATGAGGAGGTCCAGCAGCTCTCCGCACTGGCCGCCGCGCACGGCATCCCGCTGATCCTCGACAACGCCTACGGTGCCCCGTTCCCCGGCGTGATCTTCGTCCCAGCGAAGCCGTACTGGGCTCCGCATCTGATTCTGACCCTGAGCCTGTCCAAGCTCGGGCTCCCCGGAACTCGCACCGGAATCGTCATCGCCCCTCCCGAGATTGCCAGCGCCGTGGCGGCCATGACCGCCATCACCGGACTCGCCAACGGCAACGTCGGGCAGCAACTCGTGCTGCCGCTGATCGAGGACGGTCGCATCCTGCGCCTCGGCCCCGACATCCTCCGCCCCTTCTACGAGCAGAAGAGCCAAGCCGCCGCCGCGATGGCCGCCGAAGCCTTCGCCGTCTGCGACGTGAACTGGGCCATGCACGCCAGCGAGGGAGCATTCTTCCACTGGCTCTGGCTGCGTGACATGAACATCCCGACTCGCGAACTGTACGAACGGCTCAAGGCCCGCAAAGTCTTGATCGTCCCTGGCGAATACTTCTTCTTCGGTCTCAACGAGGACTGGCCGCACAGCCGCGAATGCCTGCGCCTCAACTTCGCCCAGCCGGAACAGACCGTCCGCGAGGGGTTGCAGATCATCGCCGAAGAAGCCGCCAAGGCCCGCCGATGACAACGCGGTGCTGTCGAGAAACGGTAAAGCAACAGACGCCTCCCACTCTGCCCACGGCCCAATGAAACGGACGGCGGATGGGAGCAGTGGGTGTGTGGGACATGGGGAAATCGTGGCGCTCATGTCGAGCCGATCAGGCGAGCCGGATGGCGTCAGCCTCCGGACCCGACCGCCGAACGACGAAGTCCGAGGGCTGACGCCGCCCGGCTCGCCTGGGTTTGCCGAGGGGGCGGACTGGCCAGACTGGCTGGGCCATCGCGTGAACCAACTCAACAGTCATCAATACGCCGTTGCATCAGGTCAGCCCACCCCCCGCTCCCTTTCCGCTCCACCACTCCCCGAGTAGAGTGTCTCCAGCGTTTCACCCACCGTTCCGCTCGCTCCAGGAGTCCTCTCATGTCCGCTGTCTCGCGTCGCACGTTCCTGCAAACCGCAGTCGCCGGAGGGGCCGCTCTGGCGGTCGCTGGCCAGTCCTCATTGCTCCTCGCTGCCGACGAGTGGGGCGGCTTCAAGATGGGCCTGCAGAGCTACACGTTGCGGAACTTCGACACGGCTGCGGCTCTCAAGCACACGGTGGCGTTCGGCCTCAAGTATTGGGAGTCGTTCAGCAAGCACATCCCGATCGCCACGCTCCCCGCGACGATCGCCGGATACAAGAAGCAACTGGGCGATGCGGGGGTGCAGATGATCGCCTATGGCGTGGTGGGGTTCGATGAGAACGAGACCAAGGCCCGCGAGATCTTCGACTTCGCCAAGGCGATGGGCCTGCTCTCCATCAGCGCGGACCCCAAGCAAGACAAGGCCACGTTCGACCTGCTCGACAAGCTGGTGGCCGAGTACGACATTGCCATCGGCATCCACAACCACGGTCCCGGGGCTCGCTACGACAAGGCCGCCGATGTGGAGAAGTGGGTCAAGGATCGGCACCCCAAGATCGGGGCCTGCGTCGACACGGGGCACTACCTCCGCAGCGACGAGAACATCGTCGAGGTCATCGAGAAGTTCGGCAGCCGCGTCTTCGGCGTCCACTTCAAGGATGTCCGCACGATCAAAGACGCCGCCGAGAAGGAGAAGCTGATGAAGGAACTGACGCCGGGTCGCGCGGAGGCCCTCAAGAAGGAAGGCAAGATATTCACGATCCTGGGCGAGGGGGAACTCGACGTGGTCGGTTGCCTGAAGGCCCTCAAGAAGCTGAACTACCAGTACGGTGTGTCGCTCGAATACGAGGAGCATCCGGAGAATCCAATCTCGGACATCGAGCAGTGCCTGAAGACGGTCAAGACGGCGCTGACGAAAGTCTAGTGCCGGGCGCGTTCCCGTTTCGCCTCGCCCCAACGGGATCTCTCAGC
>JAYTFV010000041.1:0-25406 GCA_043734065.1 Planctomycetota bacterium | reverse complement strand
GTTTCACTTCGCCTGCACCGCCTGGATCCCCCCAATGTCCGGTGGCTGAAGCCAGGGTCTTGCCGTCCGGTGAAAACGCCAGCTTGAAGAGGCGTTCGGAATGGCCCTTGAGCGTGTGCAGTTCCTTGCCGGAGGCGACATCCCACAAGTCCACCTTATTTATCCCCGCCCTGGCAAGGAGCTTGCCGTCCGCCGAGAGCGCCACGGCGAACGTATAACTGTCAGGCACCCTGACGGTGGTTCCGGGTTTCTTCACTGGGGCCGGTTCCTTCTCTAACTCGCCCGGCTTTTTGTCGGCCGGTTGTTCGAGAGTTTTCTCGGCGGCCGGCTTTTCGGGATCCTTGGGGAGCTTAGGCGGCGAGGTGGGCTTTTCACGCGTGAGGACCAACGGCCATCCATCCTCTTCAAAAGTCTTGGGTCGCTTGTCCTTGGCGTCTGCGAAGATGATTCTCAAGTTGTCGCCTTTGAGTTCGTAGATACCCCACATGGTGTGACCACCACCTAGGCCAGTTTCCATGGGCCAATCAATCGCTTTGGTTTTCGCATCTATCGTGATGAGTCCCGTGATCACATCTCGTGGGCCGGCTGAGAAATCAATTTGGGACAGTCTATCGCCCTTCACGACGACTGTTGTCATCTTGCTTTCTCGCCAAGTGCCCTGCAAAGCCTCCATGTCTTTCTCGGCCTGAGCAATGTCCTCTTGGGAAGCATCCGTGGCCACTTGGTACTCGGCGGAGAAGGCGTTCCAAGTCCGTGTGCCATTGTCGCTGACGACTCTCGGCCCCGCCTTTTTCACGTTTTGCAGAGTCGCTTTCCCCGTCTCCTTCCCAAGGAGGATTTCGGCTTCCACCACGGTGTCATCTGCCAGAGTCAGCTTGACGGACTTCACCACCCACTCTCGGGGTAAGTAGCCCAGATATTCACTGATTTGATTGCCGTTCGTGTCCTTCGCCTCCGGCAAGGCTTTCTTGGCGACGATCCCTTCGGAGATTTCGATCCGTTTGATTCCGGTGTCAGTGGTTCCCGTCGGTTCGGAGGGGCCTTTGGTCTTTGCATCAATCAAGAACCACGCCAGCCGTTTGCTGGTTCTCTTCTCCCCTTCCTGTCCGGTAGCCGTACCCAGGACGGCAAGGGCCACAATCACTCCGCATACGCTCGTCAGAACTTTCATCGGTGAACTCCTTCGGATTGGGTAACAGATGTCGACTTCTTCCCCGCAGTCCACATGAACAAGCCGACAACGACGACGTACAGCAACGCCACTGGGCTTGCGAAAAGGAGGAGGAGCGGCCAGAGGTTACTTTCTTGGGCCACGAACACGCCGGTCAGCACGAAGACCGGCACCATGACCACCAGCGGCAAGGCAGCGACCCAGTGGGATGGACCGGAGGAACGCCAGATCACCACGAACTGCAAAATGAGGTAGGTCGGAACAGCCAACCAAATGAGATCACCCGGGAAGCCCATCGTCCTTCTCCTTTACGGCAGGATCAAACGCAAAAAAGCCGACCGGGTGGATACCTTTGCAGGTGTTCCACCCGGTCGGCTTACTCTCCAACCAGCCCACGCCGGATGGCGGTTGCCGCTCGTTGAGTCTTCCGACTTCGCTCACTCGCTTGTCATGATACGTCTTTTTCGCCCGACGACAAGGGCTGTGGAAGACAAACAAAGATGTCAGGAATCGTTTCCGACCAGAACGCAGAAGAAATGACCGGCAAAGGTTCCTGACCTTATTCTTGACACAAGTTTATTCTTGACACAAGATATGTCGAGAAGTTCTCAGCACTGTTCCCGCCCGGTTCGATGAAATCGGGATTGGGACCTTGGGCCATGATCCGCTCGGCACGGTGTCTGGTCGTCCCGTGATGCCATATCGCCATTGCTGGTCACCGCCATGCGAGGTGAAAAGAAGGACGGGCCAAAGGGGCCCGTCCTACGTCGTCAAACTCGGTCACACATCCTTCCAACTCCGGCTGGCGGCACTCGCCAGAACCGCGTCGCAGACTTTCTGCGTCTCCAGAGCATCCCGGAAGGTCGGGTGGCAGGGGGTGCCGTGGCCGAGGGATTCGAGGAAGTCGGCGACCTGGTGGACGAAGCTGTGTTCGTAGCCGATTTGCAGGCCGGGGACCCACCACTTGTTCATGTAGGGCTGATCGCCGTCGCTGACGTGGATCGACTTCCAGCCGCGCATCTTGCCTTCGTCGCTATAGTCGAAGTATTCCAAACGGTGCAGGTCGTGGAGATCCCACTTGAGCGACGCCTTCTCGCCGTTCACTTCCAGGGTGTACAGCGCCTTGTGCCCACGGGCGTAGCGGGTCGACTCGAACAGCCCGAGCGAGCCGTTGCCGAAGTGGCACAGGAAGGAGCAGGCGTCGTCGATCGTGACCTTCTGCTTCTGGCCGGTCGCGGTGTGCGTGCGTTCCTTGATGAAGGTCTCGGTCATCGCGGAGACATCGGTGATCGACCCGTTCAGCCAGATCGCGGTGTCGATACAGTGAGCCAGCAAGTCGCCCGTCACGCCCGAACCGGCGGCAGCTGCGTCGAGCCGCCACAGGGCGTTGCCGCCCTGGGGCAGGTCGGCGTTGATCGTCCAGTCCTGGAGGAAGTTGGCCCGGTAGTGGAAGATCTTGCCCAGGCGGCCTTCATCGATCAACTGCTTGGCCATCATCACAGCGGGCACGCGGCGGTAGTTGTACCAGACGGTGTTGGCGACCCCGGCCTTCTCGACGGCGAGGCACATCTCTTCGCCCTCGGCGGTGTTCATCGCCAGCGGCTTCTCACACAGGATCATCTTGCCCGCCAGAGCAGCGGCGATGCTGATTTCCTTGTGCAGATTATTCGGCACGCAGATGTCAACCGCGTCGATGTCCTTGCGTTCGAGCAGCTTCCGCCAGTCGGTCTCGATCGACTCGTAACCCCAGTTGGTGGCGAAGGCTTGGATCTTGTCCTTGTCACGGGCACAGGCGGCCTTGAGGATCGGGCGGAAGGGCAGGTCGAAGAAGTCATTGACCCGCTTGTAGCCGTTCGTGTGGGCCCGCCCCATGAAGCCGTAGCCAATCATGCCGATATTCAGTGGTTTGGGCATCCCCGTCGCTCCCGTTGGTGTGTGTCTGTGTGTGTGAGGCGGGTCGAGTCACGCGAGCCACGGCCCGCGCGGATCGCCGCACTGAATCGCAGGTCAAGATAACTCGCCGTTGTCCGGGATGCCAGTTGTGGGGGAGGGAATCCAGAGCCGGGGTCGACAATGAAGTAGGACAGCCTTCCCGGCAGTCCCTTCAGTCTTCGGGCGATCCGATCGGAAAGGGTTCTGGCTTCCCCACGGGGTGGGGTATGGAAGTCGTGAGTCGCGCGGGGACGGGCAGGATTGCCCATCCTACGGAGATGAGGCGATTCGGCTTTCGCAATCGGCCCCTTCGCGATAACTTTGAGTCCGCCAAGCGGCATCCCTTGGCACTGGCCCCCTGGTCCCTGGCACTGCCTCATGCACATTCTGTCTCAAACCTCGGTCAACTGGGCGGCATTGCTGGAGCAGCTGTCGAAGCTGTCGACTTCGGTGATCGTGCTTCTCTTCGGGCTGCATCTGGTGTTGTTCTTTGTCTTGTGGGTCTGGTCGAAGCGGGACTTCCGGGTGATCGCTTCGTCGCTGTTCGACTTCACGAAGGGGCTGAAGAACCAGAGCCTGCTCGACGCGAATTCGCACCTGGGCGATCAGATCGAGGTGTTTCTGGCGGATGTCAACGATGTGCTGGACGACCCCACCCGAGCAGGCGACAGAGCGGCTCTCCTGACCCGCATGCAGGTGCTGGATGAGAAGCGTCGGTATCTGCAATCGATGTCGTTCGACACGGTCTACAACAGTGCCCGCACGATGATCGAAGCCTACCCGCTGGCTGGGGTGCTGGGGACGATGCTGGCCATCGGGGCCGCTCTCAACACCAAGACCGCGGGGCAAGCCGCCTCCGTCGCCCAGGTCGTCGAACGCTTCGGCGAGGCGATCTGGTGCTCGTTCGCCGGGTTGATCTCGGCCATCATTTTGATGTTTATTAACAGTTGGCTGGAGCCCTCGTTCAACCGCTTGTCCGAGGACCGCAAGCTCGTGCGCGAGACGGTGGGCCGCGCGAAACGGGAACTGACACTGTCGGTGTCGAAGACGGAAGGGCCCGACGCATGATCACCCGCCGCCGACTGACACTCCAGATCACACCGATTCTCGACATGCTGCTGATCGTGCTGTTCATGCAGTTTCTCGACATCAAGGAGCGGGCTTCCGGGCTGGAGGCTCAAGCCTCAGCCTCCAAAGCTTCCGCGACCGAGATGGAAGCCGAGCTCAAGGAAGCCATGCTCAACGTGGCTGCTTCGCAGAAGGAGACCGACCGCGTTCATGAGCAGTACGCCGCCGTCGCACGGATGCTCGGCGAGGTGTTCCGCCTCACTCCGGCAGAGACTCAAGCCTTCGTCAAAGAGATGCGGGCCTCGACCCTCAACGGCCCCAGTTCCGCAGCCGAAGCCCAGCTCAGGGCGCTGGCCAGTGGCTCGCCGGAGCCGATTCTGCAGCACCTGCTGACCTATGACGAGATCCGCAAACGCTGCGATGTGTGGGAGCTGTTCATCGACGGCCAGAACGTGGCCCACCTCGACACCGGCGACCGCGAGCGCGAGCTGCGAGTGAACCTCAACACGGCCGAGGACGCGGACATCGAGCGATTCTCAGTCGAACTCGAAACCGCCTACCGCAGCTTGCCTCAGCCGAAACACCTCGTGATCCTGCTGCTGACGTACGATCGCAATGCCCGCTTGACCGTGACCGAGGGGATCTCGGCCGCGCTGCCGAAGATCGTCGACCGCCTGACCGGAGCGAGTACCGGGCTGACACGGTTTGAGTACGCCGACATGGGTGTCCGGCGGGTGGCTCTTCCCGATGAGAAGTAATCCAAGTCGCTGATTGGGAGAGGAGGTCGGAACACTAATCCCCACTGATAACCACTAATCATGGCCAAGATTAGCGTTTATCAGTGAAGATTAGTGTTCCCCACTTCCTGACCGATGGACATTCCACGAACTCCGGTGGCGCACAAGCGTGGGAACCACTCCGACAAGCGGGGTGGCGTTTTGTTGAACGCCGCAAGCAAGGCTTCTCACTCTCCATGTTTCTGATCGACACCCATGCCCATCTCGACGAGCAGTCGTTCGAGACTGACTTCGACGAAGTGATCCAGCGAGCGCAGGCGGCTGCGGTGAAGGGGATGGTCACGATTGGGATCACGGCTGATTCGTGCCACCGGGCGATCGCGCTGGCGGAGAAGTACCCCGCCGTGTGGGCTGCGGTCGGCATCCATCCGAACTATGTGTCGCAGGCGGCGTTCGAGGACTGGGGCCTCGTGTGCGAGATGGCCCGGCACCCGCGCGTGGTGGGACTCGGCGAGACGGGCCTCGACCGGTACTGGGACCATACGCCGATCGAGATGCAGGTCGACTACTTTGAGCGGCATCTGGCCCTCTCGCGCGAGATCGGAAAACCATTCATCGTCCATTGCCGCGAGGCCGAGGCGGAGACCTTGTCGGTTCTCGAACGTGCCGCGAAGCTCGGCCCGCTCAACGGGATCATGCACTCCTTCTGCGGCAGCCCGGAGACCGCCGCCCGCTGTGTCGAACTCGGCATGCTGCTGTCGTTCTCGGGGATGCTGACCTACAAGAAGAACGAGGCCCTGCGGCAGTTGGCGGCCACGGTGCCGCATGACCGTCTCTTGGTGGAGACCGATTGCCCGTACCTGGCCCCGACGCCGCATCGGGGGAAGCGGAACGAACCGGCCTTCGTCCGCAATACCGCGCAGGTTCTGGCCGAGGCGTGCGGCTTGACGCTGCCGGAGATGGCCGAGATCACGACCGCCAATGCGAAGCGGGTATTCCGTTGGGATGCGGAGTAGTGGTCCATCAATTCGTAGCTGCACTCGCCAGAGTGCGGGCTCCCCGCGTTCTGGCGAACGCAGCTACGAAGCCACTTCATGCGTCGATCATGAGCCTCGCTGTCCGTTGCGGGATTGTCTTCTATACTTCCCCCTCGACGCCCCCCAAGCCCCTGAATAAGGACCGCACGATGGCCGCCCTGACGATCTCTCCCGGACAGACTCGCATTGGCTGGATCGGCACCGGAGTGATGGGCCACAGCATGTGCGGCCATTTAATGAAGGCCGGGTTCGCCGCGACGATCTACTCCCGCACGAAGGAGAAGTCGCAGGCCCTGCTCGATCAGGGGGCGTCATGGGCTGCGTCACCGAAAGAGGTGGCTGAGAAGTCGGACGTGATCTTCGCGATCGTCGGGTTCCCACGCGACGTGCGGGAAGTGTTTCTCGGGACGCAAGGTGCGCTCGCCGGGTCGAAAGCGGGGAACGTCCTCGTCGATATGACGACGAGTGACCCGAGTCTGGCTGTCGAGATCTACAACGCCGCGAAGGCCAAGGGGGTGTACGCCGTCGATGCTCCGGTCTCCGGCGGCGATGTCGGAGCCAAGAACGCCGCACTGTCGATCATGATCGGTGGCGATAAGGAGACGATCGAGGCCCTCAACCCCTGTTGGAATGCGATGGGCAAGACGATCATTCATCAAGGCTCCGCTGGGGCCGGACAGCACACGAAGATGGTCAACCAGATTCTGATCTCGACCACGATGATCGGCGTCTGCGAGGCACTGCTCTACGGTTACAAGGCCGGGCTGAACCTCGAAACGGTGTTCAAGTCGGTCTCCACCGGAGCAGCTGGCAGTAAGTCGCTCGACAACCTCGGGCCGCGGATCCTGGCCAACAACTTCGACCCCGGCTTCTATGTCGAGCACTTCATCAAGGACATGGGCATCGCCCTCTCGGAGGCCAAACGCATGGGTCTTTCCCTGCCGGGCCTGGCCCTCGCGGAGCAGTTGTATCTCTCAGTCCAGGCGAAGGGTTGGGGCCGCCACGGGACACACGCCCTCATGCTCGCTCTGGCAGAGATGTCCGGCATCCAGTGGAAGTCCCGTTAACCCTTCCCCCGTTTCGCTGCGACGCGAAGGCTTTGCGCAGCGGAGCATCGCCCGCGTGTGTGCTGTTGTTCCTTCTCGGCGCATTACTTCGAAGGGACGATCTCCAGCGGGTACTCGGCCGTGACGAGGTTGCCGCGCGGGTCTGTTGTTGTGGCTCGCAAGGTGAGCGGCATGTTAAACGGGCCGGGTGCCTGCTCTGCAAACGTCAATCGGAGTACGGCGGAGTTCTCACCGGCGGCCAATTGGACCGGCTCGGCGGTGACTCCGGAGATGTGCTTCGGAATATCGACTTCGACCTTCACGGCCTGCGTCAGTTGTCGCGCTTTGCCGATGGTAATGGGGATGTCCACTGTCGACGACGGGATCGCCCGCACGCTGCTGATCGCGGAGTCCAGGCTGAACTCTTCCGGGGCGGTAAGCACGATCATCTGGTCATTCTGGGCTTGCGAGGTGTACGTGACACGGGCCGTTCGACCCTCTCCGATGTCGACCTCGCCGATCGCCATCAGGCACGTGCGTGAAGTGCGACCGACATCGAGCCACGGCGGCAGCTTGGCCGGGTAATCGAATTCGGTTTGGCCAGCGGGCACCAACACGGTCGGGCCGGTAATCCCCTGCAAGTGACGGGTCTGGCGATCGGCCAACTGGACGGTGACGGCTCCATCGTACCCGTTGCGCTCCAGCTTATAATGTCGCACATAGACCGAGCCGCACGGGATAAACTTACTCTCAAAGGAACCCGCGAATTTGAACGGTGTGGGGACATTCACCGATAGGGCGATCTGCTGCCGGAGAGGCTCTCCCGGGGCTTGTTCCTGAAGAGCCCCCGGCACCATGATGGGCTTGTCCTGTACCGTCGCCGTGCCTTGCAGCGTAATGAGCGACCGACCGAAAGCCGCTGTCGGTGTGGCCGTGAGAGTGATGTCCGCGCGGGCCTGCTTCGCCTTGATCGTGGTGTCGGCGGCGGTCACGCCCTCCGGCAGTCCGGGGAATTGGAGCGCAATGTCCCCGTCATAGCTGCCGCGTACAACATCCACTCGCAGCTTGGTGGTCCCTCCGCGATCGAGGTTGAGGACGGCCACCGCAGCGGTCAGAGTGAACGGTACGGTCTGGCCCGGCCTCTGGAGGGTTCTCTGCAATCGATACGGCTGTGGCTCAGCCGGGAGTTTGCTCAGCGAGCGAATCTCGACTCGATACTCACCCGCAGCCGGAGCGGTCCACGTCAAGCGCGGATCGATCTCGGGGCTGAGCTTCGAGGCGGCGAGCGGCTTGCCATCCGCTGCCAGGATTCTGACATCCGGAAAAAGACGCGACCCCACGGCGGCAGCTGTCACGCTCCAGTCACTGGTCTCGCCTTGAGCTGCGGAGAAGGTGTAGACCTGCCGGTTCTGCGCGGCACTCAGATGTCCGTTGATGACCAGGTCATCCGCTGTGGGCAGCGGACTGCCGATCACGTTCTGGTCGACGACTTCCGTGGCCTGAGCTGACCCGACCAGCAGCGGAATTCCAAACTCACCGCAGTTTGCACTCGATGGATACCAGCGATAGACCCTGCCCGGCGTCTGGGGCAGGCGGACCGTGGCGGTGGTCTGCGTCAGGTTGGCCCCGGAGAGTTGCAGTGTGATTTCCTCGCCCGCGCGGCCTCCCACCGGGAAGACCTGATCGACCCAGGCACCCGACGAGATCGTCAGTCGATAGACATGATTCTGGAGTCCCGAGAAGGCTGCGTCGTGAATCCGGGCGACGTACTGCCCGGCTTCGCGAGCGGTGAACCGGATGAAGGGATCGGTCCCGAGTGTATCGCTGTTCTGAGCGATGACGGTTCCCGAGGGGCCGAGGATCACGAGCTGAGCATCGAGGGGCGAACCGATCCGGGCGGCGTTGACCTCGCAGGTGATGACCTCACCCGCGCGAGCTTCAAACGCCCAGTGGTCGATGTCCTCCCTCGGAAAGATACGTCCGTTGGCCGTGACGGGGAGCGACACCAGTTGCGGGATCGGCTGACCATCTGTTTCCTGTTCGGTGACCTCCGGAAGATCGCTGACCATGAACAGCAGAGTGTTGCTGGTTCCCTGATGATTGTGGACCTGCAACCGACGGACGCCGCGCGGCGTGTCTTTCTCGATCGACAGGCGAGCGGCACTGTCCACGGGATAGTCCTCCTTCTGCTGCGAGGCAGGCTGCGGGATAACGGGGCCTTCGAACCAGACGGTCGGAATGCGGGTCATCTCGGCGGGGCCGGTGATGCCGAGCCCTTCGATTTCGAGAGCAATCTTGTCATGAACGTAATAGCCGCCGATGCGCACGTCGACCGTTGTTCCGCGCGGACCACCGGCGGGAAAAACGTACTCCAGCCCGGGAACTTCGGCCTGCGCCACGGAGGCCATCCCCAGCAGCATGACCAGTGATTGCCAGCGTCCCATGCAGTGTTTCCTCAACGTACGGCCGGTGAAATCTGACCGTGGGATAGGCTTCCAGCCTGTCGATCTGGGCGAAGCATGACAGGCTGGAAGCCTATCTCACGGGGTCAGACACGTCTGACCGGGCTCCTAAACCAGTTCCCGAATCACGCGACCGGCGTTGACGATCCGGACTGGTCGGCCTTCGGGGGTGTAGAAGTCCTCGTTCCCATCGATGCCGAGCAGGTGGTACATCGTGGCTGCGAGGTCTTCGGGTCCGTGTGAGAGACCTTCTGGTTTCTCGCCGCGCGCGTTGGTTTGACCGATCACCTGACCGGGCCGAATCCCGCCGCCCGCGAGAAAAATGGTGTTCGACGGCCCCCAGTGATCGCGCCCGGCATCCTTATTCACGCGTGGCGTCCGACCAAACTCACCCATCACCAGCACGAGTGTGTTCTGCAACCGCCCCCGGTCCTCCAAGTCTCGCAACAACGTGGAGAGCGCGGAGTCCAGCGGCGGCAGCAAGTCCTGCTTGAGTACGTGGAAGTTGTTGTAGTGCGTGTCCCAGTTGTGATGGTCGATCGTCACGCAACGGACCCCCGCTTCCACCAACCGGCGGGCCATGAGACACGACTGTCCCAGCGTGGTGCGGCCATACTGATCGCGCAGGGCGTCCGACTCGGCGGCGATGTCGAACGCTTGTCGCGTGTCGGCTGAGGTCATCAGGTCGAACGCCTTGTCCTGGAATACGGCCCGCTGTTTGGCCTTCGAATTCGCCTGCAGTTCACTCGACTGACGGAAGCGATCGACCGTCTGCATCAATGCGCGGCGGGCCTCTAACCGAGAGGCATCGACGACCAGTGGGGGCACGAGATCGGGCACCTGAAACCCCGGCGAATTCGGGTCCGCCTCCACGACGAACGGGGCACAGGTCGATCCCAGATACGAGGCCCCGCACGAACTGTGCATCGCTGGCACGCAGACATACGGAGGCACTCCCCCGCGCGGCCCGAGCTTCTTGGCGATGATGGCCCCGTGTGCGGGCCGCTCGTTATTGGGCTTCAGATTCGCATTGAATGCGGCTGTGGGACGATACCCCGTCAGCATGTAATGATCCGCACCTCCGTGGTCCGAATTCGCGTGCGTGAACGACCGCAGCAGAGAGAACCGCTGAGCGCTCTGGGACAAGAGGGGCAGATGCTCACACACCTCCATCCCCGGCACGCGCGTGGCGATGGGGTTGAATTCACCGCGAAATTCCGGCGGTGCGGCGGGCTTCATATCGAGCGTATCGATCGTACTCAGCCCGCCATGCAGGAAGACGATGATCAGCGACACGTCGCGGCCCGCTGCCTGGGGAGCGGACTCCTTCGCCAGCAGTTGCGGCAGCGACAGCGAAAACCCCGCCGTCGCGGCACACCCCAGGCGGAGCATGTCCCGCCGGACGATCCGGTCACAGAATGGGCGCTTTGTCATCGGCGATTCCTCAGTGTGCGGGCCGCCCGCGTTCTGGCGAACGCAGCTACGGACCTCTAGTGGTTGAACACGAACTCGGTGCTGTTCAGCAGGCTCCAGGCCAGATCTTCCAGAGCCCGCTGACGATCTGTCTGCTGCCCCAGGAACTGCAGCGCGGCCTCGCGCTCCGGGCTGCTGGGCAGGCGACCAAAAAACGTGAGGTAGGTCTGGCTCACCAGTTCCGCGTTGTCGGATGAACTCGCGGCCCACCCCTGCACGCGACCTCCCGCATGCCGCAGCTTGTCCTGCACGAGGGGCGAGTTCATGACCTTCAGCACCTGGGCCACATTCGGTTCACTCACCCGCTCGCAACTGCACACGGTGGACCGCGTGGGACGACCGAAGATTTTCAAGAACTCGCTGGGAACCTGGCTGTCCCACAACTGGACCGCGCGCGAACCGGCGGGGACGCCGTCGAACTTCTCGGGAACTCCGGTCGTGTCGCAGATCGCGTCGAGCAGCACTTCTGCATCGAGGGGTCGCAACACTGCCCGCGAAAAGTTCTGCTCGTCATGGACGTTGGAGAGGTTCGTGTGCGTGGAGAGCTGATACGTCCGCGAAGCGATGATCCACCGCATTAGGTCTTTCACGTCGTAGCCGCTGGCGATGAAGTGCTGGGCCAGGGCCTCCAGCAGTTCGGGATTCGAGGGAGGGTTCGTCGACCGGACATCGTCGACCGGCTCGATCAGGCCCCGTCCGACCAACTGGGCCCATGTCCGGTTGACGAAGTTTTTCGCAAACCAGGGGTTGGCCGGATCGGTCATCCAGGCGGCCAGTGCGGCCCGGCGATCCCCCTCGGGGGAGGCCATCGGGAGAGGCTGTCCCAACGCCGAGGCGGGGATCAATTCCCCCGTTCGCGGATGCTTCGCATCCTTGGCATCCAGGTCGACGGACAGAAAATCACCGACGACCGTGGGGCGGGTGACTGGCTGGACGAAGAACGATTCCATGGCTGCGTAGTCGGTCTGGCTCCAGCGATCCGCCGGATGATGATGGCACTGAGCGCACTCGATGCGAATGCCGAGGAAGACCTGCGACAGCGTACTGGCTCGTGCCCCCGGACGAGTGACTGCTCGATAGAACTGACCCGCCGGTGCGGTCTGCAGCGGCCCACTCGCGGTCAACAACTCGGTGACCACTTCATTCCAGGGGCGGTTCCGAGCAAAGCCATCACGCAACCATTCCGAGTAGTCGTGAGCCCCCTTGTGTCCCAAGACCCCACGATCAATCCTCAGCGAGTCGGCCCAGCGCATGGTCCAATAGTCGGCATACGCGGGCTGCGCGAGGAGTTCCTCCACCAGCCGCATCCGCTTGTCGGGAGAGCCCTCTTCCAGGAATCGCTTGGCTCGGTCCGCGGTCGGCAATCGACCGGTCACATCCAATGTGACTCGCCGCTGGAAATCCGCATCGTCGCACAACTCGGACGGTACGATATTGAGCAGTCGCAGTTTGGCATCGACCAGTTCGTCAATGAGGTTGTTCGCGGGCGGAGCGGTCAACCCGGTGGTCGGCTCTGTCTGTGGAATCAAGACACGCAGGACATCGACCCGCCCCATAAACGCGGCCATCACGGCCACATCGCCGGGCGTCGTTCCCACCGTGACGCCGCCGTTCTCGTCGATGGTCGCCAGGGCTTCATGATTACTCTGAAAGCGGGTCAGCGGCGTGACATCCATCCGCTTTCCATCGGAGTAGGTCGCAATCACCTGCAACGCGAACTTCTCTCCGAAAGTGAATGCCGAAGCTGCCCGTTGAGTGGCAGCCATCTGGATTGAGGTCACCTGGGGATCGGTCGTGACTCCCAATGCGGCTCCCGTCTCGATCCAGCGACGCAGCATCGAATACTCGGGAGAGTCCTTGGCCAGCCGCACCCCCCCGCCATGAGGCACCACTCCCGACACCTTCGCGAGCAGCAGGCTTTGCTCCGGGCGCGTCAGTGAGATGCGACGCCCGCGCCCCTCCCGGAGCAGCGACACGTAATCCGCAGCGGGATCAAATCCAAACACCGACAGCTTGAACCCGTTCTGCCCCTCTGCCTTCCCATGACATCCCGACCCATTACAGCCGTGCCGACTCAGGATCGGAACAATGTCACGCTCAAAATTAAAAGACCACCCCTCGGGCAATAGCATCATCCGACCCAGGTCCACACCCGGCCCGTCTGCCCGGGCCACGCTCACAGGGAGCAACAGCGCCAGCCATAGCACACAGCGCCTTGTCAAACGGGGACAGGGGTGGGAACAGGTCATCAACATGCGACTCAACGGACGGAACACACAAGGGTACGTTTATGGATTCTGACACAAGTCGCTACCGATGGGAAGACAGAGGTGTGATGAGTGACGGCAACAGACTGTTTCACAGTGCGTTGGTTTTCAGTCATCAGTTGTCAGTCATCAGTCAGAGAGGAATTGCCCAAGTTCATGGAGTGCGTTGCCGTGGTGATGAGTCACGGCAACGCACTGTTTCACAGTGCGGCACAGCCGCAACCGAAGGGGAAAGGGGTCAGCCGTCAGTCAGAAACCACTCACTGTCGAGGCGACCTCTGCACCCGGAAGGGGTGATCCATCACAGCCCAGGGTCGCGACCGCAGGGAGCGCACCCTAGGTCAGATCGCCGACGGAGGACGAACCCTGAAGGGGTTCCACACAGGTCGTGCGGGTGGACAACCCCTTCAGGGTTGGCGTTCCCCAAGCCACGTTTCCCAGGGTGCGCTCCTGCGTGGCGACCCTGGGCTGTGATGTGCAACCCCTTCGGGGTACAGAGGGTTTCCAGGCAGTTCGAAAAATTCTCTCATCGCTCGCTGACTTCCCGCCTTTGCAGTGCAGGGGGTGTCTCATCCCTGGCTGAAAGCTGAAAGCTGACCGTTTCGCCCTTCAGTGATGGCTGTGCCGCGATGGGAAACTGTGTACAAATCAATCTCCCGCTGGTCCGCTCCCGGCGAGTGACGACTCGGGACTCCTCTCCCGCGTGACACGTCAACACCCGCCCGACGACGACCTGGAAAGGCTGTCCTGCGGGGCAACTTCCGAGAACCACAATGACCGATGATCGACCGACTCCCGGTTCCCGCCGCGTGCTTGGCTTGTGGGATGCGGTCAGCCTGATTTTGGGAGTGGTCGTTGGGACATCGATCTTTCGCTCGCCGTCACTGATCTTCTCAAACATGCCGGGGGTCGGGTCGACGCTGCTGTTGTGGGTGCTGGGGGGTGTGTTGTCGTTGGTGGGGGCGTTGTGTTTTGCCGAGTTGGCCGCAGCCTGGCCGGATCGCGGAGGGGATGTGGCGTACCTCAGCCGAGGGTTTGGCGACTGGCTGGGATTTCTGCTGGGGTGGTGCCGAATCATGGTCATCATCCCGGCCAATGTGGGGATCATGTCGTTTGCGTTTCAGGACTACGTGATCCAGGCGGGTAAACTCCAACCGAGTTGGAGTCCGTGGATCTCGCTGGCAGCGGTGGCGGCCATGACGGCCATCAATCTGATTGGAGTCCAGTCGGGTCGCCGGACTCAAAACGCTCTGACAGCTGCCAAGCTGGTGGGGTTTGTGATCGTGGTGTTCGCGGGGCTGATGCTGGCGCTGAAAGGGAATTGGCCCGCGATGTCGGCACCTCTCACCAGGGGGCAGTCGCCGAATCCAGGGCTGGCGTTGGTCTTGATTCTCTACTCCTTTGGAGGCTGGAACGACGCGGTGTACATCGCCGCAGAACTCAAGGAGCCGCAGCGGAACCTGCCGCGAGCGCTGGCGGGTGGGGTCTTCGCGGTGCTGCTGGTGTACCTCGCGGTGAATCTGGCATATGCCACGCTTGGGATCGATGTGCTGCGAAAAGCTAAGGTTCCCGCACGCGATGTGACGCAGCGGGCGTTCGGGGAGGTGGGCAGTCTCCTGGTGACGGGACTGTTGATGGTCTCTGCTCTGGGGGCGATGCACGGGACGATCTTCGGCGGCACGCGGTTAACGGTGGCGATGGGTGAGCGGTACTCGACGCTCCGCTGGCTGCGGTACTGGTCGCCACGAGGAGCCCCGACGCGCGGGGTGTTGCTGGTGGGTCTGAATACGTTTCTGTTGGTGGCGGCGGTGGGGACAGAAACCGGGCGTCAGGTCGTCGATCGCCTGGTGATGATCCTGGGAGCGTCCGCAGGGATCCCCTGGGCCGAGTATTACGGGGGGTTCAACACGCTCCTGGTTTCAACGGCCCCGCTGTTCTGGGCGTTCTTCCTACTGACGGGAGCCGCTCAGATCGTGCTGCGTATTCGAGAGCCAGCAACCCCACGCCCGTTCCGCACGCCGCTCTACCCGCTGACTCCGCTGCTGTTCATGGCGACCAGTGGGTACATGTTGTATAGCAGCGTGATGTACGTGAAGTGGCTGGCCCTGCTGAGTCTTCTGCCGGTCGTTCCGGGTCTGGTGGCGTGGGGGCTGGAGCGGGAGAGTTCCCGGCGAGTGGAGCCGTAGTGCCGCAGGCCGCCGTCTTGCTGGCAACATGCGATTCGCGGAGCGACATCGCCTACGGACGTACATCTTCGCAGGCCTCTCAAGTCCTCCCAGTTTACGGGACCGGTCCAACCGTTGGATAAGTTGCGATCCGGGCTTTCCTCAAATCGCATTCCCTCGAAATCTCCGGCATAGATGTCGATCTCATCGGAGAGTGAGCAGGCCAAGGTCGCTCAATCGGCAGAGTCGGTCGGTGGCTGATCGGCAGGAAATGCGTCTCTCTGCGAATGAGTCGCGGAGCAAGGGGTGGGGGGAGAACATGCTGCGGCAAACCTTGCAGATGGTGGCTCTGTGCTGCGGAGTCTTGGCGCTGACGATTCCGGCTCAGGCCCAGTTTCGATTCTCCACCGAGGCCCTGTTTATGAATCGGGACAACGGCGGGAGTCAGCAGATTCTCAATGGTCCCGATGCGTTTACGAATGGCGGCCATTTCAACTTTCAGCAGGGATATCGCGTCATCTTCGGCGGTTCGTACGGGGCCTACGATGTGGAGTTCATCGGCTCCCAGATCCACGGCTGGAACTCCAGCTCCTCGGGCACCCTCAGCCATGCGCTGGCCTTCGACGACACGGCGGCCAATCCGGTCGTCTTCCCGACGGGCATCGCGAACACGCTGGCGTTCACGAACTCGCTCTACACCGCAGCCACCACGCCCACGATTGAAGACAACGAGAGCGAAAGACTGAAGGCGGGGGCGACGTACTTCATCCAGGGATCGTCGCAGTTCCAGGATTACCAGATCAACATCGGCTCGAACCCGACCCGCAACCCCTGGCGGTTCGGAGTCGGTTGGCGGCAGATGCGGCTGAACGAGAGCAATGCCGTCGGGATCACCGGGATCTTTGACGCCCTGGACACCGCGACCGGAGCTGTGGCCCCGGCTCCGGGAAACCAACCGAATGACGGCCTGTCGCACGGAGCCATTACCGGGGCCGGGTACTCGCTGCGATCGGGGGCACCGAACGGGTACGACGCGGTGTTCCCCGGTGGAGCCGGGATTTCGCCGGACACCTTGCGACTCTACTACGCTTCCGGCACGAATAACATCCTCAACGGGGTGCAGGTCAGCGGGGGCTATCGGTTCTTCCCCGACAGCGTGATCTCGCTGGAAGTCCTCGGCCGGACGGGGATCTACCACAACTATGCCCAGGGAAATGTCAATGAGTATCTGGTCGGCCTCATGAACGATAACTCTGTCTACCAGCGACAATTCTCGGCCAGCCACAATGGAGTGGCCTTCGCCAGCTCGCTGGGATTCAAGGCGGCAATGCCCATCACCGATTACATCTCCCTCACTGCTGGGTACGAGGCGTTGTACGTCGCTAACGTGGCTCTTGCGTCCGCCCAGTTAGGGGGCCTGTCCAACACCGCGCTGGGCGATCGCCAGTATCATGTGAGCAGCGGCGACAAGATCATCATTCACGGTGCCACGGTGGGCTTGCAGGTGACTTGGTAAGTCGGAGGTATCATCTTGTCTGAACGAAGCATCCCGGGGACCGGAAGGTGTTCTGGCGGATCGCTCCGCCCGACACGCCACAAAATCCGTCAGCACGATCGCACAGGCCGCGAAAAACCAGATCGTCGTCCCGATTCCGAGTACGCCGAGCCGTCCAGCATACGGCAGGGCCAAATAATGAGTCAGGCAAAGTAGCATCGGGATCGCCGCAAACTGGAGCGCCCGCCGTTCGGACATGCGTTGCCGTAGCCACAGACCTCCATACAGCACTGCGGGCAGATACAGCACAAAGTAGTGAGCCCGGGCCACGGGGGACACCACGAATGTGGCGACGGCTCCCAACCCCAGCGCGAACCCCAGTGAGAGTTGGTCACCGCGATATCCCAGCGTGACGACAGCGGCGATGAGAACGACACCCGAGATGACTCGCAGGAGATCGACGATGAACATCGCCCGCGGATCATCCATGGGCATGACACCGATGGCTGGCGGAGCGGTGTCGAGCAACAAGTCATCCGGACCACCGGCAAATTCATAGGCGGCCCAGTTTCCGAAGCGTTGTAGCCCATTCAACAGACTTTGATTGCGGATCGAAGTCGACTGCCCGGCAAAGGTGTCCATGCGATCGTACTCGACTTTGATCACGATCCGATGCAGCCACGTATTGAGGTGCCGGAGATTCGGCTGCCATCCGATCAGCGAACCGGGAATCACCAGGACAAACAACAGGCACCCCGCCACGAAACCCGTGGCGGTCCAGCAGGGCCCCCGGTGATCCTGAAAACTCCGAGGAATCGACCGGCTGCCAGCCTCGTCGAGCAGTCCCTGCGGTGTAGCAGCAGCAGCAGCAGCCAGTGGTAATTGCTGGCGATATGGATGACGAGAGTGGCGGTACAGCGCGACGAGTAGTGTCAGGAGGACACAAAACACCGGAAGAATCGGAGTGAGCTTGATGACGATCGGGAGCGCCAGCAACAACCCCCCGACGCACCAGGCGGTGGGCGTTTTTCCCAGCAACACCAGCCGAAAACCCAGTAGCAGTGGGTACAGGGCGACGACACCGACCTGTCCGCGCTGCAGACAGTTGAGGGCCGGGAACAGTACGGTCAGGGCTGCCAGCCCGCATAACCTCTGCACGAATCGATCGAGAGAGTCGCGAGATTCCCGAGGCTGGTCCTCCGCCCAAGCGACCAACAGCCTGCGACACTCCAGGTAAGAGCCCAGACACAAAAGAATGGAAACGGCAAAGAATATCGTGGCTTGACAAGTGGAAGGCAGCGCATGCAAAGGGGAGACGACGATGGCAAATAGTGGCGGGTACAGGTACTTCCAGCCACGAATGTTGGTGACATCGTAGGGTTCCCGACCATCAAAAAACGCAACTCCCGCTTCGGTATAGACAGTCAAGTCGGTCCTGTGCGAACCGGGATGCTGTGGGTCCAGAACCGCGCGGCGGCTCACATCCACAGCACACCAGATGGCCATTGTGACCAGTACACCTGCAAAAACAGCCCAGTGGCGCCTGAGATGGCTGAAATCGGTGTCAGCGACTGCCCCAGTCGAGTCTTCCGGAGGAGTCCCACCGGAGAGCGGTGTTGAATGAGGCATCTTGAGTCATTCTGACAAGGGCTTGGCCTGCTTGGCGGAGACGGTATATCACTTCGGTTCAGGAGCCACAATCTGAACTTGATGATGATGAGCGGGAACCCCTCGGGGCGAGTGTGTCGAGTGGTGTGGCTCGGCGCTCGGCCCTCGGCCCGATGAAAAACTTCTCACCACGGGCACCCTGAGTTGCCATTTCCAAATTGCCTCAATTGGCGTACAAGCCGTTCACATTCCCAGGACCGACCGGTCTGGGTGCTTCGAGTTCAATCATCAGGAAAGGGAGTTCTGGCTGATGATGCGCATGTCTGGGTTGCAACACACTGGCGTCGCGAACTCCGTGTCGTTGACGGTCGATCACGATTTGACACTGCTGATTCCCGCCTACAACGAAGAGGCGCGGTTGCCGCGCACATTGCGAGACGCGAAGGCCTTCCTGGACGATTGGGGCATCGATTACCGCGTGATCGTGATCGATAACCGGAGCGCGGACCGGACGGGAGAAATCGCGTCCCGATTCGGCTACCGGTTCTCGACAATCCGCCAGGAGATACCCGGTAAAGGGGCTGCGGTCCGCATGGGGATGTTGGCCTCCCGAAGTCGGATTGTGGCCTTTACCGATGCCGATCTGCCTTTTGATCTCTCCTGCCTGCGAATGGCTTATGAGAAAATCAACTCGAGGAAGTGTTCCGTGGTGTTTGGGAGTCGAAACATCTCCGGGATGGCCCCGGTTGTCCAGCGCAGCCTGATGCGAACGGTGGCATCGTACGTGTTTCGGAAATTGGTCTCGCAACTGGTCTCGCGTGATGTCACCGACACGCAATGCGGGTTGAAGGTCTTCAGTCACCACGCTGCACGTCAGATTTTTTCACAGACCATGGTGAATGGTTTTGCCTTTGACGCGGAGGTGATTTACATCACCCATCTGCTGTCGTTCCCCTATTGCCGGGTACCCGTGACTCTGGTGAATGATGAGGGATCAACAGTTTCCCTGGTCAGAAATGCGTTCCCGATGTTGCGAGATGTACTGCGTGTCCGCTGGCAGGCGTTGCGTGGTGTGTATCGCCTCAGACCGACGGAGGCCCTGGAGCCCGAGTTCGGTGTGCCCCAGATCCCGTTGTCGAAAGCGGCATGAGACGGCGGGGGCATGGACAGACACACGGTAATCTTGCATGCGGATGATTTTGGCCTGAACCCGGCCGTCAATCGCGGCATTGCCCGGGCCTTTCGCGAGGGGCTGTTGACCAGTACGTCCCTGCTGGCGAATGCGCCCGCCGCGGAAGCGGCCTGCCAGGCGTGGCCGCACATCCTCGAAGAGCAGCGCAGAGCGTGCGTCGACTCAAACTCCATTCGCCATCAGATCGATGATTTGTCCCAACTGTTCGACTTCGGGATTCATTTGAACCTGACTCAAGGTCGACCGCTGACCGGGGAGAGGTATCCAAAGGAGTTGCTCGACGGAACCGGATGCTTTCCCGGGATCGGTGCGGTGTTTCGGCGATTGCTGTTCACTCCGTCACGCTGGCGGGAAGCCGTGTCGGCGGAACTCCAAGCTCAGATCGAATGGATGTGCGATCACCAGTGGCGACCCACGCACCTCAATGGACATCAGTATGTCGAACTGCTGCCCGCGGTTTCCGAAATGATCCCCGGTTTGATGCAGCGCTATGCGATTCCGGTCGTCCGAGTCGCGTTAGAATCGGGTTTGAGTCACAGAGTCCTGACACAAGGTCGCGGCATGGCGTGGGGACTGGGACTCATCAAGCGACTGTTCGCCCAGAGATTTCTGCGTCGCCTGCGCACGTCCTCCGCCATCTTCCCGGATCAGTTCTTCGGGACCGCACACGCGGGGCGAATCGACCACGCCACTCTCTGTGGCTTTTTCACTCAAGCCTCTGGCTATTTCACGACAGAGATTGGTCTCCATCCGGGGGAAGAGCCCGATCCCGGCGAGGCGGGGCCCGTCGCTGGTCAACTCGGCCCGGGACGAGAATGGAACGACCCACTGGCCCACTGGCGTGCGCAGGAACTCCGCCTGTTGTGCAGTCCTGAACTCGGGAGCGAGTTGTTGCAGCGAAACTTACGACTCGGTCGACTGCACACGCTGGGGGCCACACCGAGCTGAAGTCGGTCGCTGGGGACCGCCAGGCGGAGAGCGGTGTGGGAGCGAACAGAGAATCGGGACATGCTCTCAGACACTCCCGCATGAGCGTCTGACGCTCATGCGAGTCACCAACGATGTCCCGTTCGGGGATGCCAGACTCACTCAGCCCGACCGATGCCCTAGTCCTCCGGGGAATGTCGATGAATCCCCGTCGCTGTTCAACATACAAGCCCACCGGCAATGACCGGTGGGCTCGCGAAATCACCTCTGCCAAGCCAACCTCTGACAGGCAGAACCGCATGGACTACTTGCCTTTGGTTTCCCCTTTGGTTTCGGTTTCTGCTTTCTCTTTGTCTTCGTGCGCGTCGTCGATGATCTCGACCTCGTACTTGACCTTCACCTCCACGGCCTTCTTCTCGGCCGTTTCGATCTGCAATTCGTAGTATTCCAGCTCTTCCTTCCCGTCTTCCAGTTCATAGACGGCCTCCGCCGACTTGAGCGTGGCGTGCGGATGGGCCTTCATGACGAGGTCGGTGACAGCTGCCGGAACCGTCTTGAGGTCCACCGAGCGTTCGATTTCCTCGATCTCGCCGTCCTCTTCCAGCTTCACTTCGGACTTCACGGCACCGTCCAGGATCGTGACTTCGAAGTAAACCTCGTCGTCCTCTTTTTCCGTCGTGGCCTTCTCCAGCTTGGCATGGGGGAACTGCTTCATGAGGGAATCGACAACCGCCTTGGGCAACTTGTCCAGAGCGACGGGCGTCTCCTCGTCTTCTGCCCAAGCCCGTGCCCCGACCAGAACTGCGGCCACTGCGGCACAACACAAAACTCTTCGCATAATTCGTACTCCGTTGAGATGACGTGTCCTGGGGGTCGCCGCAACACACGGAAACCGCCATGAACCTCGCCGAGTCTACCCGCTTTTCGCGAATAACGTGCCAAGAATGGATCAAATCCCGATCATCTTTGGGTGAGGGGGGCCAGGCCTGGCCTGATGAATCGACCGGAAGATGGGGCGATTGGATGTGTGTGTGTGGGGCGGCGTCTGTGGCGTTCACGGCGAGCCGATCAGGCGAGCCGGATGGCGTCAGCCTCCGGACCTTGCCGCCGAACGACTCAGTCCGGGGGCTGACGCCGCCCGGCTCGCCTGTGTTTGTCGAGGGGCGGGCTGACCAGATCGGGCTCGGCCATCGGGTGAACCAACTCAACCGTGATGAAAGCGCCGTTTCATCAGGCCAGGCCAGGCTTCTGCGGGGGCAGATCCTCTCCCCCTCCGATCAACAAATTCGGGTGCCATGCGTGCGGAAGGAGACTCCACGTTCGGCGTTTATACTTCGCTCGGGCGAAAGTGAGACATTTTGACGTAGCCACGTTTCGCCAGAACGTGGGCGAATTGGCGTGCGGGCCCGCCCTCTGGCGAGGGGCGGCTACGGCTCACTTGAGACGGCGTGAGGTTTAGCAGACGCCACCGGGGCTGAGGAGTGACGTGTGGCCGACGCATTGTGCATGGCAATCTTCGTTTGCCCGACTGCATGACCGACGACCGCTCCTCCCAATGCCACGAGCGGGATGGTCAGTACCGGCATGGCCGTCACGAAGGTGGCGACGGCGTGCCCACCTCCCGCCGCGTGGATTCCGATCTGCGGATAGACCACGCGATAGACCTCGCGCTCGAGTTCCCAGTTATTCTGATCCTGAGCATAGCCCAGCACATCATTGATCGCATGGACGTGCCGCCACAGCGAGACGAGCGGAACGTCATTGACGGCGGCATACGTTCCGGGCAGGCGGCGGGTATGAATGTCCTTGGCATAAGCGGCCTCAGCCAGGACCACGGCAGGGACATCGGAGTTGATGTACAGGCTGTTGGTGAACGGGTTGTAATAGTCACCGCCCCACACGCGGCCTGGAAAGAGGGTATAAAAGCCAATGCCAAACGCGCCCGCAGTGTATTTCCAGCCGGGAGCCATCCGGTCGTTGGCCCTCAAGCGACGCCACTCCCCGGCTGGATCGTACTGATTGACCCGGACATAGACATCGGTCAGTTCGTTCTCCCGCAGGTATGTGGTGAGCTTGTCCTCGGTCTCTCCCGAGAGGCTGTGATTGTTCACATGCGCGTGCAGCGGCAGAATCCGCGAGGGAATGCCGACGACCCAGGCCAGCCGATCCAGCGGCACATTTGGCTGACCATGCACGATGGTGACCTCGTCCGCCGGCTGACGTTCATCCTGCTCCGACTGAAATTGCCCGTAGTGATAGGGCACCGTCGCGCAGCCCGCCACGCTCAGCCACCAGAGCAGTGACAGGGTGACTCCCAGCGAAATCCGAAATGTGCCCATCGGACAACCTCGACCAGACATCATATTGGCCCACGGAAATGCAGGCCCATTGATATCGGGTGGAAGAGGCTTTTAGTCCGATGACCCACTTTCAACAAGACCACAAGGCCCCTCTTGTTCCACGACCCGAGTTGTGGAGCGAGAACCGCCGCTGCCCCGCCCGCGAGCGATGTCAATTCAGAGGGGGAAACTCACACGCAGGCAAACCGGGCGGCGTCAGCCTCCGGACTCTTTCGGTGGTCGCCAGAGTCCGGGGGCTGACGCCGCCCGGCTCGCCTGGTTGGCTCGCTGGGGCACCACGGACTCCTCGCTTCCCTCTCCTCTCAACTCCCCCAGCATTCGGTCGTTTGAACGGGCCACCCTCTGGCCCCCCCCCATTCTTCACTGAATTGCAACACGGTGAGATTGCGTTACTCTGGGCGGTCCGACTGTCCCGCTCCCCGCCTGCGGATCGCTATGAGTTCTCCTGCCCCGGCCCGTTCTCGTTCCCACGCTGTGACCACATTAACCGATGTCGAGTGGCTGCAGTCGCTCTCCGCGACGATGCGTTCCCCCGCCGGTTGGCAAGCCGCCCTGCGGAAGGGCAACCTCTCCGCTGTGGCAAAGCAACTGCGTGGGCGATTTGCGGCGTTCAAGAAGCTGGAATCGATCTCGGCTCTTCGCTGGTCGGCGGACGCGGCTCTGGACGCCTTGACGATCGAAGCCATCGACGAACTGGGCCACCTCTCCTCGCGCAAGGGGAAGCAACTCACCGAATTGTTCTCTGGCACGATCGAGGCCTGGCTCGACCGTCAGCCCCGCTCCGGCATTCCCAGCCTGCTCGATCAGATGCTGGCCTGCGTGTTGCTGCTGGAACGCTCCGCCCGACTCTCCGATGGAGTGCTGGTGCGGCTGTGGAGGTTTGTCGAGGAACACACCGGGCAGGTCACGAACCCCACGGGAACGCACCACGCCGCCGTGCGCGAACTTCTGACCACCGAGATGCAGTTGTTGCGGCTGGTGGCGACCTCGGCATTGCCGATCAAAATGGCGGATGTCCAGCCCGTCGTGACGGCGGTCCGGCAATTCCTCGGGATGTTCACCGATACTGAGGGGAACCCCGCCGCGGCGATGCATGCCTCGCTGGGGGCAGCCGTGGCTTGTCTGGCGCGGCTGGTCGAGGTGTTCGACCGGCTCGATCTGACCCTCGTGGATAAGGCCGATCGGCTGCGGTTGGAATCGCTCGCCGCGCGGGCGGTCGTGCTGTTTCCGGTCGACTGCTCCTGGGTGCCCTCGCGGACTCCCCATGAGGCGCTCGACTGGCTACAGCGAGTCACCGGCACGTTTCATCTGTCGGAGGCGGAGTCCATTCAGCGTCTGCTGAAGGTGTGGTCGAAGACGAGCCTCGGCACCGGACCCGCTGGCCAAGCGACTCCTTCGAAGGCCAAGCGGCGCTCGCGTCCGCGTCCGTTACTCAAGAAGAAACAACTCGTCTCGCACCAATCCGATGCATCGCGCTATGCCTTGTTGCATGGGGACTGGCGCGACTCGCGCGACCGCTGCCTCGTGCGTTTCGCCGAGGCGGCCCCCTCGGTGGAACTCAGCGTTCTGGAACGCTTGCTGGTCAATGGAGACTGGCAAGTCAGTGTCTCGGTCGAGGGGAAGACTTGGAGCGCAGGGGACTGGAGTTGCTGTTGCTGGTACTCCGACCCCCAGGCCGACTTCTGCGAACTGAAGTGGGAACCCGCGAAAGGAGTGACCGTCTACCGCCAATTGATGTGGTCGCGAGTCCACCGGTTCCTGGTCGTCGCCGATGAACTGCGGGCTCCGGGTCAGACCGACCTCTCGATCGAGTCGCGTCTCCCCCTCGCGGCGGGTTGGAAGGCCCTCGCCGACGGGCGAACCCGCGAATGGCAACTGCATCAGTCACAGTCAGTGGTCCGCCTGTTTCCGATCTTCTGTGCCCAGGAGAAAGTCCACCACACCGACGGAGTTCTCCGCTGCGATGCCCACGCGGTGACGACCCGCTCCACAGCCTCGAATGCCGGGCTCTATAGCGCATTCGTCATCGATTGGGACACCGACCGGCGGAATTCACCGGTGCAGTGGGGGCCGCTCACGATCGCTGAAGACGGCCAGCGCGTGCCCGCGCACCTGGCCTGCGCGGCGCGGTGGCGCGTGGCGGATGACGTGTGGATGGTCTTTCATCAACCGGAAAAGGGCGACAGCGCCCGCTCGGCCCTGGGGCTGCATACTCACAACGAAACCGTCATCGCCCGCGTCGAAGACGGGAAATATAAGTCGCTCGTCGAAGTCGAATAGCCAGATACACGCCCGTAGCCACCTTCGCCAGAAGGTGGGCGAACTGTGCCAACGTTTTCGATCAGGATCGCCTCGGGGACTGCTTATTCCTTTGACTGCGTGTTCCAAGTCGCCCACGTTCTGGCGAACGTGGCTACCCATTGTGTCACGATGCTCCGCGTCGTGGGGGACCACCCGGGGCCTAGG
>JAYTFV010000040.1:0-5850 GCA_043734065.1 Planctomycetota bacterium | reverse complement strand
TACCGCAGTCGTAGCCTGTCGCCAAACGCAGCCCATGCCGCCAGCTTGAGCGTGCAGTCATTTCCTCTTGGAATCCAATGGACCCCATCAAGTTTCATCTCGTCGGCGATGACTACGGCTGGTTGTCGAACTCCGCGCCGTATCCGATCTTTCTCGAAAGCAAGATGTGGTACACGGCGGAACACTACTTCCAGACTCAGAAATTTTACGATGAGTCCGTCCAGAAGGAGATTCTCAGGACGCGGTCGGCGGTCGAAGTCATCCGGATCGCCAGCAGTCCCAAGCTGCGCGTACGCCGGGATTGGTACAAGGTCAAAGTGGACTTCATGCTCACCGCCGTGCGAGCCAAGTTCACTCAGATCCCGGACCTCAAAAAGCTGCTGCTCAACCCCGGAGATGCGGAGTTGATCGAACACACCGCAGACGATTCCTATTGGGGAGATGGGGGCGACGGCAGTGGAAAGAACATGCTCGGAATGGTCCTCATGGACGTTCGCGACGAACTGCGACAACCGCCACCTGGGTAACTCGATTTGCGTGAGAAAGGAGCAGGTATGGATATCACTTCGTTCGCTGGTCGTATTTCGCTCAGCTTGATGTTGCTCGTCAGCTCCGGATGCGGAGTCGGGTATCAGAAGGTGAACGGAAAATGGTCCTACGTCGTCTGGGATGAGGGAAACGGGCGTCGCTCGCTGGACTTGAATGCAGACCAAGCCTCGTTCCAAAAATTGGGGCACAAGGATTATGCCAAGGACAAGGACGCGGTCTTTTATCAGAACGATCCAATTCCCGGCGCGGACCCCGCCACGTTTGAATTGCTGCGAGATCCAATCTATTCACGGGACGCTTCGCATGCCTACGTGATGGGCCACGCGATTGACGGTGCCGATCCACGGACATTTGCTGTTCTCGAAGCACCGTTCAGCAAGGACGCCGATAACGTTTATTGCGGCACTCGACGAATGGACGTTGCCGACACGGGCAAATTCAAAGTGTTGAAGGGATCGTCCATGTGGCAGCACCCTGACGATCTTTCCTTACCCGTCACCGGTTTTGGCTGGGCGTGCGATGGCACGTCTCATTACTACGGACTGGAGAAGGTGGAGGGGGCTGACTATGAATCATTCCGGGTCATCGACGAGACCAACGCGGCCGACAAGAACCGGACATTCCAAGGCGGCTTCCTCGGACTTCAATGACCAGTTCTAAACTCGATCACAAATCACCCGCGTTGGAATTGAGAATCACGGCGAATTACAAGATGAATGGAACAGAGGTGAATCTGATGAAATCCGCGATCACAATCAGTCTGGTCACCGAAGCAAAGGGTGGTCCCTTTGTGTTTTGGGACGATCTGCCAGCCGCCTGTCGTCACGCGGCCGAGCTTGGCTATGACGCCGTCGAATTGTTTGCACCGGGGCCGGACACGGTCTCGCAAGCTGAGTTGGCGAGGTTGTTGAAGGCTCACTCGTTGGGATTGGCTGCCGTCGGGACGGGGGCGGGTTGGGTGAAGCACAAGCTGAGTCTCACCAGTCCGGATGCCGAGACGCGCACACGCGCCAAAGAGTTCATCCGTTCAATGATCGACTTCGGTGGGCCGCACGGCGCACCGGCCATCATCGGTTCGATGCAGGGACGATTTGGCGAGGGCGTCTCGAAGGAACACGCCTTCGACTGGCTCAAGGACGCGCTGACGGATCTCGGCGGACATGCCCTACGCTACGGCATCCCGCTCATCTACGAACCGCTCAACCGGTACGAGACCAATCTCATCAACACCGAAGCAGCGGGAGCGTCGTTGATGGAGTCGCTGCAAACCGACAACGTGCGGCTGCTGGCCGACCTCTTCCACATGAACATCGAAGAGATCGACATCGCGTCCGGTTTGAAGGACGGCGGTCGCTGGATCGGCCACGTCCACTTTGTGGACTCGAACCGCCGACCGGCCGGTTGCGGCCACATGAACTACGCACCAATCATTGCGGCACTGCACGCGATCAATTACCAAGGCTACCTGTCAGCCGAAGCTCTGCCTTGGCCCGATTCATTCACGGCGGCGAAGCAGACGATGGTGGCCTATCGGCAGTTGGTTGGCTGATCCTGTCCCCTCGCCCCGGCTCTGCGGGGAGAGGGCTAGGGTGAGGGGTTTCTTCGGAACGAACGATTGATAATTGAGAAATGACAAAGGCAAAGTGCAAATTGAAAGATACTGATCCGCCACTTTGCAGTTTTCACTTTTCACTGGGCACTTTTCACTACTGCCTTCCGAATGAAGAAGACCCCTCACCCTAACCCTCTCCCCGCAAGGCCGGGGCGAGGGGACCAGACAAGACCCTTTGAAGAGAACCCAAATGCCTCTCACCTGTACGCCTCTTGGTCTTCAACCCAGTTTTGGATTCGGTGACCGGATCGGCCTCGCGACGCCGGGGCATGTCGCGGCGATGCTCGATGCGGGAGCGGGCATCGCGCCGATTTTTCCTCAGCAGTCGATTCGCGAGATGACTCGCACGTCGCGCACTCCGAAGCAGGTCATGGACGATGCCCTCCGCAATGCGGCGCTGTCCGGCTGGACTGGTCCCGTCGGGGCCGATGCCGATCACCTCAAGACGGCTGCCGATGTCGATGTCACGATGATGGCGGGCTTCACGTTCTTCACCATCGACCCGTCGGGATTCGTCGATCGGCAGGCCGATGACTACACCGAGGCCCAGGTCCGCGAAAAGTTCGCCGCACTGAAGCACGACGTGGCGTGGATCGACTCGTATCGGGGCCAGTCGCACACACTCTCGACCGGGACGAAGGTCGAGCTGACCGAGGCCGCTTGTTTGCGAGCGGCCGTGAAGTACGGGCAGTCGATCAATCAGGCGATCTCGCTGGCCGACCATATTCGCCATCGCTGTGTCACTCGTGGCCACGACTTTGAGATCGAACTGAGCGTCGATGAGACCGATCAACCGACGACGCTGGCCGAACACTACATCATCGCGCACCGCTGCCTCTCCAGCGGGATGGAACTCATCAGCCTAGCCCCTCGGTTCATCGGCGACTTTGAGAAGGGAGTCGATTTCAAGGGCGACCTCGCCGCGCTCGACAAGTCGCTCGCCGATCACGCGGCCATTGCAAAGTTGCTCGGTCCGTACAAGCTCAGCCTGCATTCGGGATCGGACAAGCTGTCGATGTACGCTTCGCTGGCGAGGGCCACCGGCGGTTGCTTCCACGTCAAAACGGCGGGGACCAGCTACCTCGAAGCCCTGCGCTGCGTGGCCCGCCGCGACGCCGCGCTGTTCCGCCGCCTGATCGACTTCGCCCGCGAGCGGTACGACACCGACAAGGCGACCTACCACGTCTCGGCCACGCTGGCCTCGGCCCCGACGACCGCCGAGTGCCCCGATGTCGTCGAGTTGGAAAAACACTACCTCGAACGCTGGTGCGACGTCCCCGCCGGTCGAGGCTTCACGAATCTCGGCCGCCAAATCCTGCACTGCACATTCGGTTCGACATTGACCGACCCCGAACTTGGCCCGCTGGTCAAGAACCTGCTCGCCGTCCACAACGACACCTACACCGAAATCCTCCGCGAACACTTCGCCCGGCACTTGCAGGCGCTGAAGGCGGGGATGTGACGAAGGGCAGGAGTGAGAAGTGCGAATTGGCCAGTGAAAAGTGCAAAATTGAAGGAATGGAAGACGGACTGTGGATTGACGCTCTTGCCTTTCCCTTTGCACTTGGAACTTCTCAGTTCTCACTTTTCACTCTCTCCTGTTACTGGCAACGTCAACTTCTCAAGGCTTCCCAAACATGCTCAAGCATCGTCTCCTCCATCCCGAAATCTCCGCGATACTCGCTCGTGCGGGGCATCATGCGAAGGTGCTGATCGCCGACGGGAACTATCCCGCTTCGACGACGCTCGGCCCGAACGCGACGCTGGTCAGCCTGAACCTCGCGCCGGGAATCGTCACCGTGTCGCAGGTGCTGGAGACATTGCTCACGGCAATTCCAGTGGACGAGGTCAACACGATGGGCATCCCGGCTGATGACCCGTACGCGCAGCAGGGCGATCCTCCCGTGTGGGCCGACTACCGACGCATCGTCTCGGCCGCCGGGCTGAAGCTGGAGATGAAGCCGATCAGCAAGTGGGACTTCTACGAGGCGGTCGCCTCGCGCGATCACGTCCTCACGATCCAGACGGCCGATCAGAATCTGTGGGCCAACGTGCTGCTGACGCTCGGATGTCGAACAAATTGAGAAACCGATGACCTCCAAACACGAGTTCTGGTCGCAGTGGAGTTTGCCCGGGCTGATCGCTTTCGCAGCGGCCGGAGCACTCCTGGGGAGTTGGCGATTTGCAGCCGTGGGGGCACTCAGTGGAGCCTGCCTTGGAATCGTCGCGAATCTGGTGGTGGCGTATCTCAACACGGACAAGTCTCCGCTGGCGTTCTTTCTCGGATTCACCGCGATCGGGCCGGTCGTGGGCCTCGTCATTCCGCTCAATCCCCAAGAAGACATCACCCGTTGGGGAGCCGTCCTCGGTTGCAGCCTGGCGTTTGTCGTTGTTGGTCTCGTGGCAGCGGCCGTTGTCTGGCTGATCCACCGCATCGTCCATCGCTTCTCGAAAAAGTCGTCGTTACAGAATTGATTTCCAACGCAGCCAGCAGCTCTGGCTGATCGCTCACCACCAAAGGCTGCTCTCATGGAATACCGCACACTCGGCCAGACCGGCCTCAAACTCCCTGCTCTCAGTTTTGGAGCCTCGTCCCTCGGGGCCGAGTTCCGGTCCGTCGATATTGGCGAGGCGATGTCGGCGGTGCATGCCGCGCTCGATGTCGGGATGAACTTCATCGACACGTCACCGTTCTATGGGCGCGGGATGTCCGAGGTGTTGCTCGGCATCGCGCTGCGGGGCGTGCCTCGCGAAAAATACATTCTCGGGACGAAGCTGGGCCGGTACGACAAGGCTCACTTCGACTTCTCGGCCCGTCGCGTTGTCGAGAGTGTCGATGTCAGCCTGCACCGGTTGGGGGTCGAGTACCTCGACATCTGCCTCTGCCACGACATCGAGTTCGTTGAGATGCAGCAGATCGTCGATGAGACCCTGCCCGCGCTGAGGAAGGTACAGCAGCAGGGCAAGGTCCGGTTTGTCGGCGTGTCGGGCTATCCGATGCAGATGTTCAAATTTGTCCTCGACCAGACGCCGCTCGACGTGGTGCTGTCGTACAACCATTACACGCTTCAGAACACGATGTACGGCGACCTCGTGCCGTACCTGAAGTCGAAGAAGGTCGGCATCATGAACGCGGCCCCGTTCTCAGCCCGCCTGCTGACGAACGACCCGCTCCCGCCGTGGCACAAGGCGACGCCCGAGGTCCGCCGCATCGCGAAGGCCGCCGCCGACCACTGTGCCGCGCGCGGCAGCGACCTCGCCAAGCTGGCCCTGCAATTCTCGATCGCCAACCCCGACCTGACGACCTGCGTCACCGGCTCCGCCCGCCCCGAACGAGTCCGCGATTGGGCCAAATGGGCCACCGAACCGCTCGACCAACAACTCCTCGCCGAAGTCCAGACGATCCTCCAGCCAATCCACAACTGGTTCTACATCGAGGGACAGCCGGAGAACAACGACCCGTTGCGTTAGCACTCACATTTGAAGAATGCAAAAGTTGAGAGGTGCAGCCATTGCCTTCCGGACCACGTTCGATGTTGATGAAGTCGATGAATTGCGTGGGAAGATTTAAAGAGTGGAGAAAGAAATGATGACGCGGGAAGTGCTCACAGAACTTGTCCAAAACAACATTTCAAAAGTAGAGGTGGTGAAGGCATAACTTCATGATGCAGTCGTGGATCTGCTCCGAC
>JAYTFV010000039.1:0-2771 GCA_043734065.1 Planctomycetota bacterium | reverse complement strand
TTGCGCCACAACCCCAGAAGGAGAAGGAACTTCCCGTTTTTACGCCAGAGCAGATTCCTTAACTTGATGCGTATGGGTCGAGCGCAGCGACACCACCGGTAGGCGGCCTCCCCACCTCCGTCTATCCTGAAGGGATCGCAGCCTTCGCATCACTGAAATGGCCAGAGGGGCTGGAATCCCTTCGGGATACAAGAGACTCAGCATCCAAGACCGGTGGTGTCGCTGCGCTCGACCACCGGCTATGGGCTGTGACCCCTCCGGGGTGGGGAGTGGTGTCGAGACCAATGGGTGTTCACCCCTGGGCTTGGAAGGGCGAGTTCTATACGAGCCCCCAGTTCAAGACACGACTCTCGTCCGCAGGATATCGCGCAGCCCGTCGATCGCGCGGTCGACCTCTTCCAGCGTGTTGTAATGCAACGCCCCCAGTCGCAGTGTGCCGTGGGGTTCCAGACCGGCGGCCTCCGTGAAGGGCAGGGCGTAGTGGTTCCCGTGCCAGGCTTGAATGCCCCGCGCCCAGAGCGAGGTCGCCATCTCGTGGGGAGTGAGCGACTCATGCGTGACCGAGAACGTTGGGACACGCTCGGCCAGTCGCTGCTCGTCGGTGATGCCCCACACGCGGAGGGTGGGCGTCGAGCGCAGACCGGTGAGGAACCGCTGTGACAAGGCGCGCTCGTGGGCGGTGATGGCTTCAAAGCCGCGCACCAGAGCGGACCGGCGGGTCCCCGTCTGGAGCGGGTCCGGGTTCGCCGCTCCCACCGATGCGATGTGGTCGACAGCCGCCCGCACTCCGGCGATCCCCTCGTGGCTCTGCGTTCCGGTCATCCAGCGACCCGGCAATTCATCCGAAGAAGGTCGCAGCTTGTACGGCCGGATCGCTTCGAGCCACTCGCGTTTCCCCCACATGATGCCGACATGCGGACCGAAGAACTTGTAGGCTGAGCAGACCAGGAAGTCGCAGCCGAGGGCCGCAACATCGATCAACCCGTGCGGGGCATAGTGGACCGCATCCACGAATGTGAGCGCCCCGACCTCCTGGGCCATCCGCACCATCTCGGCCACCGGGTTGATCGTCCCGGTCGCGTTCGAGGCCAGTCCGACGGCCACCAAGCGAGTGCGTGGCGATAACAGCTCACGATACCGATCCAGATCGAGCGTACAGTCCTCCCTGCGGAATGGGACCGAATGCACCGTCGCACCCGCATCTTGAGCGGCCAACACCCACGGCGTGACGTTGGCGTCGTGGTCGAGCTGGCTGACGATCACCTCATCGCCGGGCTTCCAGATCGTGGCGATCGCCCGGCTGGCTGCGAGTGTGAGGCTGGTCATGTTGCCCCCGAAGGCCACCGTGTCGGGGTCACTGGTCCCCAGCAGATCGGCCACCGCCTGCCGCGCCTCAGCGAGTAGACGGTCGTTCTCCTGACTGGTGGTGAACACAGCTCCGCAATTCGCGTTGGCCCGGAGCAGCGAATCGCTGACCGCATTCACGACCGACGCCGGCACCTGACTCCCGGCGGGCCCGTCAAAGAACGCAATCGGGCGACCGCGTGTCTGCCGCTGAAGTGCTGGGAACTTTGAACGAATCGCGGGGAGATCGAGAGGCATGAGAACTTGTCAGAGGGTACGGGGAGCGGGATGAAATGACAGTACGTGACCAGTGCAAAGAATGCGAGCCACCCGCCGGGCGATCGGTCAGACTTGTCTGACCCGTGGGATAGGCATCCAGCCTGTCATTCCTCGCGTGGGATAGGCATCCAGCCTGTCATTCCTCGCCAAGGTCGACAGGCTGGAAGCCTATCCCACGGTCAGTTCTCACTGGACCACTCGCATTCATCTGGCGCTGCGGGCTGGGGGAAACCTACTGGCTTGCCTACAATCACATAGGCGATTCCCCGAGGAGGATTCATCATGCGTGGTGCAGGTCTCAGGCTTGACAACGATGTGCGGCGTGTCTGGCAATGCGCCGTTTGCGGTGCCGAGCGGAAAGTGGGGGCGCAGGTCACGACGGTCCGTTGCCAGTGTGCGGGGCGACCGGCGATGAAGCTGATCGAGGCGATGCGGCGCGAGCGACCGCTGAAGGAACTTTCCTCGCCATATCTGGAGTTTGTGTTCGAGCCGGGGGAACTGGCTTCGCCGCGATCCAAGGAGGATCAGAATCCAGCACGGTCGGGAAACGGAAACCCGCCCGATGCGGAGACCTTGGCGGCCATCGACCGGGAAGCCAGTGAAGGCGGACCCGTTCCGCCCGAGGGAAATGGACAGCGACCAGCGGGGATCAAGAATTCGCCCGAAACGGAGACCGCAGCGGCGATTGATCGTGAAGTGAATGAGGGTGGCCCAGTCCCACCGGAAGGGGAAGTCCCGCGACCGCCCCGACAACAGCGTCCTCCTCGCCGGGATGACCGACGCGGCGACCGTGGCCCGGCTCCCGTCTCAGGTTCACCAGGCCGCTCCGACAAAGGACCGCGTCGCGACCCGCCGCAACAGAAGCCGCCGCAGCAGCGCGATCCGTCACCACGCCCAGGCCAACGCAGCCCCGGTGAGCGTCGTCCCGATCAGCCGGGTGGGAACACCCCGGCGGGCCAGAACGCACCTCGTCGAGACAAGCCGCCGCGTCGACGGGATGACCGACCGGCCACGCCGCCTCCGGCACCGGATAGCAGTGGGTTCGGGGAGGGGATTCCGGGGGAACGCTCATCGGAGTAAAGGGCGACATCTCCTGTGAGCGGCACGGCGCTCGCCGCCAGTTCTTCGTTGTGTGACGGTGAGAAGAA
>JAYTFV010000038.1:0-15655 GCA_043734065.1 Planctomycetota bacterium | reverse complement strand
ACTTTTCCACGCGACCGGCGGCGTCGATGAACTTCATCTTGCCGGTGAAGAAGGGATGGCTGGCCGAGCTGATGTCGACGGAGATCTGCGGGTACTCGTTCCCGTCTTCCCACTTGACCTTCTCCTTGGAGGACATGGTCGAGCGGGTGAGGAACTTCACTCCCGATCCGACATCGTGGAACACGACCGGATGGTAGTCGGGATGGATGCCTTCTTTCATGACTCACCTCGAATTGGCGACCTGCTCGGTTTGATCGTACGAACTGGCAGGTACACGTGCGTGATTTTGAGAGCAAAGCAGTGTAATCGCCACCAGTCAGAGACGCAATCGAATCAGGAAACCGTCGAATCGAGGTGTGTGCGTCCCAATCGTCGGAGGACGGTGAGGTCGTTTGGTCTTCGACCCCAACGGGGTCTCGTCTCGTAGCCCAGGGTCGGCCGCGCAGCGGAAGACCCTGGGTGGAGCGAACCGGAACACCAACAACCCCAACGGGGTTGCGTCCCACGGCTGGACGCAACCCCGTTGGGGTTGAAATGGGCGAATCCAGTTACCCCAGGGTTTCCCGCGTTGCGGGCAACCCTGGGCTACGAGACGAGACCCCGTTGGGGTCAGTTCATCGACGACTTAAACGCTCACGCGAATCGAGAGTGGAGACCATGTTGGGCCAACGCCCTCGATCAAGCGGAGGATTCCAGAACGTACCCAGCCCGCACAACTTATGGCTCAATGGAAAACGAGGTACAGAGAACTTCCAACTGACCGCAAGAATTGAAATTGAACCTCAAGTGCCGGTGCTTGCTCTCCTTTGAAATCGTCTGCTGATTGATATGCCTTTCGAGCCATTCCGATTCCACCAACTCACAAACCCCGTCATCTGGTTCATTCGGCAAGAGCGACCCAGCCTCCTGCCATCGAAAGGCGCAGACATCCTTGAAATGGACGTGAATCAACTCCTCTCGCCAGTTCCGGAAAGTGAGTTGCAAGACTCCAGCCACAGCATGGAGTTCTGGATATTCCGCGTCAGCCGTACTGAAACCGGGATTCAAGGGGAGGATGTTCGGCATCGGCAATCCTCAAGATTCACGCCATGATCCGGTGCGTCGGCACTGGCCTTCCGGGTCGGAAGCTCTGGAGCGTTTTCACTTCATGCGTCGCTCCGATCGCGGTACATGCCGACGCCACTTCGGATCGCACCAGCGCTTCCAACTCCGTCGGGTCGGTCGCCACGCGGGCGTTGACGACGACGTTGGCGGAGCGGGTGTGGGTCTTCGACGGGAGCGACAGCTCCGGCCCGGTCGAGTTGCTCACGAGGTTGGCCACCGCGTAGCTGCCGTCGCACAGGCCGATGATCTTGAGGTGCGCCGCCTCCGCCCCCGCCCCGATGAACCGCTCGTGCAGCCGCCCGATGATGTCGACCAGCAGGGCATCGAGGTCGAACGCCTTGTCGGACTCGACGTTGACCTGGCTGTTGAGCCAGCCGAGTTCGGCCTCGCCCTCGGCGTAGATGTCGTAGTCGACCTGCATGACCCGCTGGCCGAACGCCCCGCGCTGGTCAAGCATCTCGGTCAGGGCCTCGAACCCCTCGCTAGTAAGGGCCGAGACGCGGAGGATCGGCTGTTCCGGAAAGTCGGCGCGGAGCAGTGTTTCGAGTTCCTCGATCTCGGCGGGGGTCATCTCATCGATGCGATTGATGATGATGAAGTCGGCCTCTTCGAGCTGCTTGCGGAAGATGTACTCGGCCTTGGGAGAGAACCCGCGCTGGGAGTCGCCGCGGAGGATTTTGAGGCCGTGGCTCGGTTTGAGGATCACACCGTAGGGGGCCACATCGAGCGGTTTGCCGTAGACCTGCCTCAGCGGGCGAATCACCGTGGCGACGAGGTCTGTGCAACTCCCGACCGGCTCGGCGATGATGACATCTGGCAGCTGGGACTCGCCGAGTGCCTCGACGGTGTCGGTGAGGGCATTGAAGTTGCAGCAGAAGCACGAACCCGCGACTTCTCCGACTTCGAAGCCCTGGGACCGCAGCGAGTGCGTATCGACGAGATCGGTCGTCTGGTCGTTGGTGACGATACCGACCCGCTTGCCCAGAGCGATGTAGTGGCGAGCGAGGCGGCCGACCGTGGTGGTTTTTCCGGCTCCGAGGAAGCCGCCGATCATGATGTATTGTGGGTTCATGGTGCAGTCGGGGAGTGGGGGAGTGGGGGAGTGGGACGGGCCCCTTTGGCCCGTCCCGCGTTGTTGTAGGACGGCCTTTCCAGGCCGTCCCTGTGCAAGGTGCAACCCCTTTGATCTGGACGTGGGTTGTGAGGGTTGTGCGTCGAACGGGACGGGCGGGAAAGCCCGTCCTACGGTCGTAGCGACTTGATGTCGGTGAACGGATTCTGAACGGCTGGGGTCGACGCGAACTTGTGCGCGGTCATCCAGGCGAACTTCGTCTCGCCGGGATTCGAGGGATCGGGTTCCGGCAAGGCGACCCCGTCGGCCTCGGCGTAGATCGTGCGGACGACTGCCACCTTCCTCGACGCCGCTGGGACCAAGTCGTAGTCAGTCCCCTGCGTTTGCTTGAACCACGTGTTGTCACGGAATCCGCTGCTCAGGCGGGTATGGGCGGCGGCTACGAGTGTGTCCTGGTCAGCTGGGCTGAGCTTGGCATCCGCGCGAATCGCAGTGGCCAACTTCTGCGTCTCCGAGACATCGAAGCTGACCCAACCATATGGAACCAGAAATGCCTCCAGCTTGCAGTGCGATGGCGACGCTTTGGGGAAGGTGTTGATGCCGTAGGTCACGCGGGTCGGTTGTTGAAGCAGTCGTCCCATCGCGGCGCAGAACCCGTGGTAGTCGCTGCAATGGCCCGCCTTCTGGTTCAGGGCGTGGAGGGAGCTGGCCTGGAGTGAGGCATTGGCGTGGTCGTACTTGAAGTTCTGATCGGCGTAGTTCATGACCTGCTCCAGATCGAGCAGCGGGTTCTTGCGCTGGGGCACAATCTCGGGGAGCAGTTTTTCGAACCGGGCATCGGCCACGACGGCCTGGCCCTCGCTCCGCAGAAAGGGGGCGAAACTCTCCGGCCACTTGGCGGTGGACTGGACCTTCGCGGGGTCGAGGTTCCAGCGGAGTTCGTTGACCTGAATCTTCAGCGTATGACGAATGACCATCGCCCCCTGGGGATTGGGGAACTTAAAGTAGGCGAACTTGTTGCCAAACACCGGCTCGGTGGCGATCTGCGGTTTGACCTCCACCGGGAATGTCGAGAACTCCGAACTGACTAACTGCTGCACATTGTCTGTCGGCGGGATCGGCATCCAGACCCGCAACAGCTTGGTCTTGTAAGGAGCCGTGACCGTGACCATTAACTCGGCGTCATGCGTCACCGGGTTCGAGGCGGTGGCCGAGTACGGCTGGGACGGGGCCAGGGGATCAGCGGCCTGCGCCATCGGCTGAAGCAGATGAGCGATGGCAATCAGAAATCCAACGGCGGGCGTCCAGCGCAGGCCGGATGGTGACTCAGTGTGCGGCATAGCGCTAGCCACCGGTTCTGCGGGGGCGGGTTGGCGTGCGGAGGAACCGGCGGCTAGCGCCGTGCCGCTCACTGACCAGTCAGGGAATGAAAACAGCATCTTGTCCTCAGTTCTTGACCGCAGCGGGGCGGACGACGCACTCATACACCGCTCCGCCGATCAGCGCTCCGGCGATCGGGGCCAGGATGTACACAGTGAGCCAGCCGGTGTCCGCGAATCCGGGTAAGGCCACCCGGCCCCACCCGGCGAAAAAGGCAAACAGTCGTGGCCCGAAGTCCCGCGCGGGGTTGAAGCAGGCTTGCGTGAGTGGGGCGAGTACCGAGATCAGGACTGACACGGTGAGGCCAATGAAGATCGGAGCCTGTCCGTTCGCGGGCCTCCCCGCGTTGCGATCGTCCGTGACCGAGAACACCACGAATGCCAGAATCGCAGTCCCGATCAGTTCGGCTCCAAAGGCCAGGCCCTCGCTCATCTTGCTCTTGAGTTCGGCATGCTTCACTGCGGAATAGCGATCGGTCCCGCTGGCGAGGCTGCCCGGAGCGGGGAAGTATTCCCCGTAGCACATCGCGGTCACGACGCTGCCGGGCTCGCCGCGCTGGACTCCCTTGAGTTGCTCCAAGGCTGTCAACTGCGGGCTGAACAGCACGAACAGCGTGAGCGCCGCCAGCATGCTCCCGGCCAGTTGACCGACGATATACGGCCCGACCTTGCGCCACGGAAACCCGCGCCAGACCGCCAGCGCGATCGTCATCGCCGGATTGATGTGCGCTCCGCTGACCGACCCGATGGAATAGGCGGCCAACATAATGGCCACGCCCCACACGATCGCCACCTGCCACAGCCCCGACTGCGCCCCGGTCAGCACGGCGGCATGCACGACACCACAGCCAAAGAAGACCAGGATGAACGTCCCGATCAATTCGGCAATCACCAGGCGGCGGAGACTCGGCTCGGACGGTATGCTCATGGGGCGGTCACACGAAAGTTGTCAGCAACAGGACGGAGAACACTCTAACGCTCGTTGGAATGATTGCAATCATCCGACGTAGCCTGCTCTCACTCGTCGAGTGAGAGAGCCAGCCACCCGGCCTTCGGTGTGTGTCTCATCACAGTGGGCATCTGGTGTCCTCCCGGAATTCCTGACACCCCGTTGACTCGCAGGCTTGACGTTTGGGCGCAAAGCGTTCACTTTGATGGGGAATCTCGACGACTCCTTTCGAGGAATTGCCGAACCGCGTTTCCCCTCCCTGTTGGTGTCTCTCTCGAGGCCGTTATGTCACGTCGCATTTGGGCTTGCTTGTCATTGTGTCTCTCCTTTGTCGGGGGCGCGGCTGCGGCGTACTCCGCTGACCCGCTGTGGGTGGTGTATGAAGGGAAAGAGGGACCGGGCAAGGGCAAGCATGTCGTCCTCATCAGCGGAGATGAAGAGTACCGGTCGGAGGAATGCCTGCCCCAGCTCGGCAAGATCCTGGCCGAGCGGCATGGGTTCAAGTGTACGGTCCTGTTCCCGATCAATCCCGACACCGGAGAGATCGACCCGAACCGCAACAACAACATCCCCGGCCTGGAGGCTCTGGCCTCAGCTGACCTGATGATCATCGCCACGCGGTTCCGTGACCTGCCCAATGACCAGATGAAGTACGTGGTCGACTACGTCGAATCGGGGAAGCCGGTGATTGGCATGCGGACGGCCACCCACGCCTTCAACTTCAGCAAGGACTCCGCGTACAAGGACTACAAGTGGGGGAAGAAGGCGGACTCAGATGGCGGCTTCGGGCAACAGGTTCTCGGCGAAAAGTGGGTCAATCACCACGGCCACCACGGCAAGGAAAGCACGCGGGGGCTGATCGCGCCGGGTCAGGAGCAGAACCCGATCCTCAAGGGGATCAAGTCCGGCGATGTCTGGGGACCGACCGATGTCTACACCGTCCGATTGCCTCAGCCGGAAACCTGCAAGCCACTGGTGATGGGGCAGGTGCTGACTGGGATGAAGCCGGAAGATCCTCCGCTGGAAGGCCCGAAGAATACTCCCATGATGCCGGTGGCCTGGACCAATACTTACCTTGCGAATTCGGGCAAGGAGACGCGAGTCTTCACAACCACGATGGGAGCGTCGCAGGATCTGCAGAGCCAGGGTTTCCGCCGCCTGCTCATCAATGCGACGTATTGGTGCGTGGGGCTGGAGGACAAGATCACGGAGACGGCCAATGTGGATCTCGTCGGTGAATACGTCCCGACCGCATTCGGCTTCGGCGGCTTCGTCAAGGGCGTGAAGCCCGCTGCGTATCAGAAGTAGCGGGCGGATCGTTGAAGGTTGAGGGTTGAGGGTTGAGATGGCCCTCTTGCTCCCCCACTCCCCTTCACGAGGCTCACACCTCAAACCGAATCCCCTGCGCCAGCGGCAGGTCGGATGAGTAGTTGATCGTGTTCGTGGTGCGGCGCATGTAGGTCTTCCAACAATCGGAACCCGATTCGCGTCCACCGCCGGTGGCCTTCTCTCCGCCGAAGGCCCCGCCGATCTCGGCACCGCTGGGGCCGACGTTGACGTTGACGATCCCGCAGTCGGACCCCGCAGCGGAGCAGAAGAGTTCGGCCTCGCGCAGATCGTTCGTGAGGATCGACGAGGCCAGCCCCTGTGGCACGTCGTTGTGCAGGGCGATGGCCTCTTCGAGCGTGAGGTACTTCATCACGTACAGAATCGGGGCGAAGGTTTCCTCCCGCACGATGCTAGCCGTGGGAGAAATCTCAATCAGCGCGGGGCGGACGTAACAGCCCCCGGTCGGCACGCCGTCGGTCAGAGGCTGGCCTCCGTGAACGATGCCACCCTCGGCCTTCGCCCGCTGAAGTGCGGCCTGCATCGCCACCCCGGCCCGCGCATCGATCAGCGGGCCGACGAGTGTGCCGGGATCGAGCGGATTCCCAATCGGCAGCCGCTCGTACACCGCGATCAGCCGCTGGATGAGATCGGCAGCGAAGCTCTCCTGCACGATGAGTCGTCTGAGCGTGGTACACCTCTGACCGCAGGTGCCGACGGCGGAGAACACGATCGCGCGGACCGCCAGTTCCAGGTCTGCCGACGGAGCCACGATCATGCCGTTGTTGCCTCCCAGTTCCAACAGTGAGCGCCCCAGCCGCGAGGCAACGCGCGGGGCGACAGATCGACCCATCGCGGTCGAACCGGTGGCTGAGATCAGCGGCAACTCGGGGGCTGCGGCCAGCGCTGCGCCGACTTCGCTGCCGGTGCCGATGAGAACGCATGAGATCGCCGCTGACACCTGCGGCATCTCGTGCAGCACCGACGCGATCACCGACTGACAGGCCAGCGCACAGAGCGGCGTCTTCTCGGAGGGCTTCCACACCACCGGATCACCGCAGACCCATGCCAGTGCCGCGTTCCAGGCCCAGACCGCCATCGGAAAGTTGAATGCCGTGATGACGCCCACCGGCCCCAGCGGATGCCACTGCTCGGCGAGCCGGTGGCTCGGTCGCTCGCTCGCGATTGTCAGGCCGTGCAGTTGTCGACTGAGTCCCACGGCGAAGTCACAGATGTCGATGACCTCTTGCACTTCACCGAGTGCCTCGGCGGTGATCTTGCCCGCCTCCCAGGAGATGACGGTGGCGAGGTCGGCCTTGAGTTCGCGGAACCGATTGCCAACGCGCCTGACGAACTCGCCCCGCTGCGGTGCGGGGGTGACGCGCCAGATTTGGAAAGCATCCGTTGCCGCCCGCAGCACGCGCGGCACATCCTTGTTGGCGGCGGCGCGGAAGGTCGCAAGTGTCGAACCGTCAATCGGAGATCGACTGGTCAGGAGGTCTCCCGAACCGGGTGTCCCCCCACCGCCGATCCAGGTCGCCCGAGCAGCGGCATCCACACCGATTCGATTCAGAGCATCCGTCAAAGTGGACATGATCAGCACTCCGCCGACTCACATGGGGGTTGTCGTGACTGCCCGCACATGGGTATCCTGTCATTATGAGTACGCTCGACGTGGCACCGCTACTGAAATCGCCGTGTTTGCCCGACATCGTGGCAACTCTGAGCGACCGTCTACAAACTGAGGCGATCGCCCGCGCCAAATTCCGCGATGAGATGTCGGATGACCAGAAGGTGGAATTCGTCGATGGGGAAATCGTGATGCACTCGCCCGCCCGTCGTCAACACATTATTGCCAAGAACCATTTGTTGGCACTGCTGGGAGCGTACGTTCGAATGAATTCGCTCGGTGAAGTCCTTGACGAGAAGTGCCTGTGTGCCTTCCCTCGCAACGATTACGAACCGGATATTGTGTTCTTCAGTCCTGCCAAGGCTTCTCTGTTTGAATCGGAGACGATGCTGTTCCCCGTCCCCGATCTCGTGATCGAAATCTTGTCGAACTCCACCCAGGCGCGGGATCGGGGAGTCAAGTACGACGATTACGAAGCTCACGGCGTGGGTGAATACTGGATCATTGATGCCCATGCTGAAACTATCGAGCAGTACGTCGTCGAGCAGGGGCAGTTCCGGTTGCTGCTCAAGTCGGGGTCAGGCGAGATCGCCAGCCGGGTCGTCTCCGGCTTTCGCATCCCCATCCGCGCGATCTTCGATGATCGCGAGAACCTCACCGTGCTCAAGCGGCTGCTGGGGTCGTGATGGACACAAGAACCCTCTAACTCCGGCACAGCGATCGGTCAATCCCATGAATGAACCCCTGCGACCACAATCGATGGCCCTCGCACTTCTGGCCGCAGCTGTCGGCGGATGTGTGGGATACTTCGCCTTTTTCTGGATCGTGAAACAGGGGTTCTACGGGATCATGCTGCCGCCCATGTCGGTCGGCATGGCCGCTGGGTACTGCATGCCGAAACGTTCCCAGCCGTTGGCCATCGCGTGCGGCATTTCAGGTTTGGCACTTGGATTGTTTACCGAATGGCGTTTCGCCCCGTTCTTTGTGGACAACAGCTTCTCCTACTTCATCACGCATGTCCACAAGCTGAAGCCCATCACGCAGTTGATGCTCGTGATTGGATCGTTGGCGAGTTATTACATGGCTCTGGGCCGGGAGCGAAAGTCCGACGATGCCTAGTGCGACTGTTGGAGTTCAGCCTTGAGGCTGTCTCACTGCGTTCGGCAATCGGGCATTGCCAGACAAAAGACAGTCGCTGTCGTTCTGAGGCTTCGCATCGCATCTAGCGGGAACCATCGAGGCCAGCCCGGTGGCGAGGCGGCTTAACGGGATCACCCGTAGAGCTTGTTGGCCTCGGCATGGTCGATGATGCGGGCCTTGATGCGGCCGCCGGAGAGCTTCTCGCCATTGGGATCGACATAGACCCGGCCCGTCGGGCCTGCATTCACGCTCAGGACGTGGATGTTGAAGATGAAGCTGCGCTCGCTGTTGGACTTGAACCAGTGGACATTGTCCTTGAAGTCCGAGACCGTAGAACAGCCTCCGACGCCGAAGGTCTTGTCGATGGTCGGCTTGATGATCATGTGCTGCGCCCCCTCATCTTCCAGGCGATCGAAGTGCCGCCCGTGGAATTCCCCCTGCAGGATCAGGAACGCGGTCGCCATGTTGTCGTGGCCATGCGGCACCACCGAGCGGCCCTTGCCCAGGGCGAACACCTGATGCCCAAACACCAGATCGGTCGGCAGACCCTCGACCTTCGGCAGCGTCGCCCGCAGGCTCATCTCCCCGTACTCGGGCGGTTTCACATCGCGGGTCAGCTTGTCGAAGTCGACGAACTTGAGCATCTCCGGCAGGTCGACCTTGGCGAACAGCTCTTCGACCTGCTTCTGCCACGTCACCGGGTCGAGCTTGTCGCCCCGCAGATCCTGGCTCATCGTATTGAGTTCGGAGAGCCACTTTGTGGCCACCAACTTCACGTCATCCGCGAACGCATCGGCGGTGAACAGGGTATTCAACAGCGACCAGGTGAGCAGCGACCCGAGCGTCTGCTGCTGGAACTCACGACGGGAGATCATGCTCATACCGTAACCTTTGTGGGAGAGAGGGAGAGTGTGAACGGGACGAGACTGCCCTGTGACGGCCCCGAGTATATCACGTCGCTCGGATGCGAAGGTATCCCAGACCGGTGAGGGACACGGCAACGCACTGTTTCACTGTGTGTTGGTTTTCAGTCGTCAGTCATCAGTTTTCAGTCAGAGTCAAGTTGCCCAACTTCACAAAGTGCGTTGGCGTGGGCGAGGGCAACATTTCGCGTCGGAGGTCCCCGTCCCCTGGACCGCTCACGCAGCGATCTCCGGATGACTCCCGTCCGGCAGCGGTGTAGACTGACAGAGTCTCCTCCCGTTCCCCACCTCAGTCTCCCTCGCGATGACCGACTCCGAGTCGACTCCCGAATCGGCGGAAGAAGCCCAGCTGCGCGAGCGGTTGCTGGCATCTCCGGAGGCGGTGTTGGCCGAGGAGTTCACGCGGCACAACGCGCGGTTTCGGCGGCTCGTGTCGTTTCGGTTGGAGCCGATGGCGGCCAGTCGAGTCGATCCAGATGACGTGTTGCAAGAGGCCTGGATGGCGGCGGCCCAACGGCTGTCGAGTTTCTTTGCTTCGGAGGGGATGACGTTCTTTGTGTGGCTGCGGCTGATCGTGTTGCAGACGATCATCGATGTGCATCGAAGGCATCTGGGGGCGAAGATGCGGGACGCCTTTCGCGAGGTGCCGATCGACAGCGACCGCTCGCGGGACACCTCGCACGCGATTGCCCGACAACTGTTAGGGGGGCTGACGAGTCCGAGTGAAGCCCTGATGAAGGCGGAGACGGCCCGCAAGCTGGAGACCGCGATTGAGGGGATGGAGCCGATCGATCGGGAGATTCTCGCCCTGCGGCATTTCGAGGAACTGACCAACAGCGAAGTGGCCGAAGTGCTTGGCATCCAGGTCAAGGCGGCGAGCATCCGCTACGTTCGGGCACTCAAGCGGCTGAAGGAACTGCTGGGAACACTGTCGACTTTTTTGGAAAGCCCTCGGGATGCCTGAAGCCTCGGAGCAGCACGATCTCGGCCAACTCGCGGAAGAGTTCGTCTCTCGCCGCCGGCAGGGGGAACGTGCGACAATCGAGGAGTATGCTGCCGAATATCCCGACCTCGCGGAAGAGATCCGCGATCTGTTCCCGACCGTGATCGAGCTGGAACAACTCAAGGTCCACAAGGTGTTTTCATCGGGTGGGCCAGCGGCATCCATTGGTCCGGTCCCGCTGCATCAGTTGGGCGATTTTCGGATTATTCGCGAGATCGGTCGCGGCGGGATGGGGGTCGTGTATGAGGCGGAGCAGGAGTCGCTGCACCGCCGCGTGGCCCTCAAAGTTCTCGGCACGCAGATGGGCATGTCGGCCCGCCAGAAGGCCCGCTTCCGTCGCGAGGCCGAGGTTGCCGCCCGCCTGCACCATACGAACATCGTGCCGATCTATGGCGTCGGCGAGGACAAGGGGCTGCAGTTCTATGCGATGCAGTTCATTGAAGGCGTGCCGCTGAATCGGTTGATTCGGGCATGGAGAGAGGCGGCAGACGGCGGGAGTTCCGATCCCGCCGCTCCCTCGCACAGCACGGCAGGTTCGTTGACCCTCGTGGGAGCAGTGCAGGAGATCTTGAAGGCCGAGGCGGCTGCGGACGCGGACACCCCCAGTGGTCGAGTGAGTGCCACGCTGGTCGATGGAGCCGAGGACTTAGCGACTGTTCCCTCACCGCTGATGCAGGTGCAACTGCAAGAACGCAGTGCGAGTTCGGGGCCACCCCGCGTTTTCGTGCAGTCACAATCGGAAGTCGCGGCAGGCTTACGCCCGCCGCTCGCTGTTCCACTTCCGCGTGAGCATCGCGCCTTCTGGAACGAGATCGTCCGGCTCGTGATCGATGTGGCGCTGGGGCTGGAACATGCTCACCACCTCGGCATTCTGCACCGCGATGTGAAGCCCGCGAATCTGCTCCTCGATCTCACCGGATCGATCTGGATCACTGACTTCGGTCTCGCGAAAATGGAGACCCAGGACCATACGATCACCCGCAGCGGCGACTTCATCGGCACCTTGCGCTACGTCTCCCCGGAACAACTGCACGGCCAGGCCGACCCCCGCAGCGATGTGTATAGCCTTGGCCTGACGCTGTTTGAACTGTTGACGCTTCAGCCCGCGTTCGCCGATGAACCGCTGGGGGAGATTATGAAGCGGCAGACGCGCGAGCTGCCCCGGAAGCCTCGGGCGATCAACCCGCTGATCCCGCGCGACCTGGAAACGATCACGCTCAAAGCCTGCGCCGCCGACCCCGCACATCGCTATCAGTCCGCCGCCGAGTTCGCCGCGGACCTGCGCCGGTTTGTGGACGATCGCCCGATCCGCGCTCGGCCCATTACCTGGGCCGAGCGGTTCTGGCGGTGGAGTCGCAAGAACCCGGTCATCGCCGGTTTGGGGACGGTCTCGGCGCTGCTGCTCGTGTCGTTGATCGGCGTGCTCGGAGTCGCGAATTACAAAATCAGTCAGGGGGCGGACTCGCTGAAACAGTCGGCAGACCTGCTCAAGATCGAAAGCGGACTCGCGAAGCAATCGGCGATTGAGGCCCAGGCGTCGGCCCTCGACGCCCAGACGGAGCGCGAGCTGGCGAACGCCAACCTGAAGCTCGCGCTCCAGGCGTTCGAAGACATCATGGACAACCTTTCCGCGCGCGGCAGTCCGGTGTCGCTCGTCTCCGAAGAGGATACTCCCTCGATCGCCGAGACGGTCGAGGCCAGTCCCGCTGACGCCGTCCTGCTCGAACGACTCCTCGAGTTCTTCAACCTCTTCGCGAAGCAAAACCAGACCGATCTCACCGCCGAAATGGCCGCCATTCGCAGCCGCATCGGAGACATCCAGTTGAGACTCGGACGAGCGACGGAAGCCGAAGCGTCATATACGGAGAGCGCCAAGACCTACGACACGGTGCGCGCCTCCCACTCGACTTCGATCCCGCTGCTGCTGGCACACGCGAAGACCTGGAACCATCTGGGTGTGGCGTACAGCCAGCACGGCCAAGTGATGGAGGCGTTCGGTTCGCACCATGAGGCGTGCCGCTTGCTCGAGGAGACGCAGGCTGATCGGGAGGCTCTGGAGGTCCAGTTGGAATTGGCTCAGTCACTGATTTTGGCGGACACGGTGTTCATCCGTTCCGGGGCCTCGGAGGTCATGTCGGAGATGTTTCGCGACATGGGGAACCGACCGCCGCCGCCGCCTGGAAGCTACGGTCCGCAGCGGCGACCCGCCGAGGGGAATCGAGACAACCCCGACCGATCTCGACGGGGGGACGACCGGGATCGCCCCAATCGAGAACGACCCGCGGGGGACCGGCCCGACCGGGAACGGGCGGATCGTGGCCGTGATCGGGGGATGGAGCGCGGGACGGAGCGAGGCCCCGGTCCCGCGTGGCAACGCCCTCGTGACGATTGGGATAAGGGATCGATCAAGGCGGTGGCTCTCCTGGAAAAACTGTGGGCCGCGCATCCCTCTCATCCGCAGGTCCGTCTGCTACTGGCGCGGGCGTATCGCAACCGGTACTACGCGAATCGTCGTCGCCACATTGAAACGCAAGCGAACCTCGATCTGCAAACGGCGATCGATCACCTGACCGCGCTCGGAGACTCGGACCCGACCTCGCCGACCTATCGCTTCGAGTTGGCCGACTTGCTCTGCCTGCCGCTGGCATCGTCGACTCCCCAGGCTCATGATGCCGAGACGATCAAACGACTGGAGCAGTCGATCGCCCTCAGCGAGAAGCTGCTCCACGATTCGCCCACGATTCCGGAGTACCAGGCGTTGCTCGGCATGGCCCTGCGGCGACTGGCCTCGCTCCAGCAGTCGGCTCATCAGCTCGATCAGGCCGAAGCAGGCTATTTGCGAGCGATCGAGATCCAGCGTCCCCTCGCCGCGCGCTACCCGTCGACCAGCATCCATCAAGTCGCCTACGTGAAGTCCCTGGCCGGGTTGGCCGACCTCGATAAGGTCCAGGGCCAGATCGCCGAAGCCACCGCCGGACTCGACCGGGCCATCGCCGTCCTCAAAGAGTTCCTCACCCGCAACGGCGAGGATCGTTTATTGAAGTCACTCCAAGACCAGTTGCAAAAGCGCCGCGATAAACTCCAGGCACCGCCCAGCGCCGCCCCCCAGCCAGCCCCCGCAACGTAGAGCGGAATTGATTCCGCTCTCGTTTCCGCAACCACTCAACGGAATCAATGCCATTCGACGACCGCTGCCGGTGGGGCTTGCATGTTGTGCGCCCCGTCCTCTTCGGCCATGCGAATAAACCATGCGGTCGCGATCCCGGCCAGCAGCGCCGCCGTCAGTTGAATCCGGTGGTGCGAGTGGAACTCCATTTCGGGCAGCAAGTCCCCCAGCGAAATGCACAGGAACACCCCCGCAGCAAAGGCCAGTGTGTACCCCACCACCTCGGGGTGCTGCCCGGTCCAGCCGCTGAAGCCGAGCAGGAACACCATCGCTCCCAGCGGGCACATCAGCGAGTACAGCAGATTCACCGCCAGCCGCCAGTTCGACGGGCACTTTCCCTCGCGCATCAGCACCGCAATCGACACCGAATCGAGCGGCTTGTGCAGCAAGATCGCCAGGAACGTCCCGAACCCGACCCACATCACTCCCTTCGAGTGGGCCCCCGCCTGCATGCTCGCCCCCAAGGCCATCCCATCCAAAAGCGAATGCACCGACAGCCCGAAGCACACCCCCATCCAGCTCAACTCGCGATGAGACTTCTCTCCATGCGAGTGCGCCACCTCCAGCGGGACGAACGCCGGGCCGCAATGGCCCCCGTCGTGGTCGTGATCGTGCCCCAGCGGGTCGGGCACCTCCGCTGTGCCGTGATCGTGAAAGTGAAACATCCGCAGCAGCAGAAACATCGCGACCATGCCGCACATCAGCGCGATCATCGCACCGTCGATCCGCTGTCCTCCCAACTCCACCATCGCATGCGGCAACAGATGAAACACGCTAATCCCCAGCATCAGCCCGCCGACATAACTGATCAGCAACTGCAACCGCCCATGTGTCAGAGTGACCAGCTTCGGCAGCACCCCGCCAAACACCGATGCGAGGACAATCGCCAAACAGTACACCACCGCGACCGTACTGTGAGCCGGTTGCAACTGATGCCGATGCCCCGCCGGTGCAAAGCCTTCGGCGGCCAGTGTGGGGGAGAGAGTCGGGAGTCGGGTGTCGGGAGTCGGGAGTGACGGTCCCTCAAACGCCAGTGCTGATGAGGCGATTACCACCACGACGAGGACCATGACAGTTCCCCGTGTGCAGCTCAGACACTCTCGACAGATCGATTCCACCAGACTCATCAGGCACCGCCAGAACAGGCCAGCCCCGACCCCCGAAAGAGAGCCTGCCGCTGCCAAGCCCGCGATTGTCTCGCGATTCGCTGCGACATGCAACCAGTGTCGCGACGGATCGACTGAATGGGTGCGTTCGCCCATGGGCGGTTCCCGCATCAGCAACCCGACGCGTGAGCGAGGGCGTACGTCTCTCGATACCCAGCGAGAGCTCGATCCCCAGACGCACACCCGGACGCTTCAGCCTGATGGAGTCCGTCGCTGGTTGGTCGCCCTCGCTGACGCGTCGGGTTACTGGCGACCCCAGTCACCCGCTGGTGGACTCCGGAGATCTACATCCGTCTGTTCTTCTTCCGCGAGGTCGAAATGGGCGAGTGGGCCTCACGGGCCATGCTCACCACCGACCACACCACGGCTCCGAATGTCACCACAAAAATCACAATCATCAGGACGTTGGCTCCCTCACGAGCCGAATTCGCGACGCCCGGCAGGTACTGGACCATGAGCTTGTCGCCCACAGCGTCCGTCGCCCCGAGTTCACGCAGCAGCTTGTCACGGGCCGGGCTGCTTGTGGATTTATCGGTGTAGTCAATCTGGAGATCGAGGACGGTTCTTCGACTGTGTCGGCTCGTCACCTCTCGGGGCTGGATGGCGTCGATGGTCGCTTCGGCACGCTCCCCGCGCAGCAGATACTTCGATTCGGTCCACATCGACCAGCAGGAGCAGAGGAATACCACCCCGGCGAAGAGCAGGAACTTGATCTTCCGAAGATCGGAATCATCGTCCATCGGGTGCTTCGTAGTCTGAACAGGAAACGGACACGAAGAGGACTCTGACAGTGGAGG
>JAYTFV010000037.1:0-2239 GCA_043734065.1 Planctomycetota bacterium | reverse complement strand
GCAGCCGACTCGGCCTCGGTGCGAAAGCGTCGCAGGTCATCGGGCGAGGCGAACACGCCTCGCACCATCATCTTGAGAGCCACCTCGCGGTTGAGGCTCCGCTGATGGGCCTTGTAGACAACGCCCATGCCGCCGCGCCCGATTTCTGTGAGGTGTTCGTAATCCGCGAACCCCGCCGGAGCCGCTGTCGAGGACTCCGCTGCGAACCCCGCGGTCGCACCGGAGGCCGGACGCCCCAGGGCCTGGGCCAGTTGAGCCGCTCCGACGAGTTCCCGCAACTCGTCGACGAGGTCGGGGTGCTGCGTGCTCACCTCGGTCCAATGCACGGTCCGGCCCTGTTCCACCTGCTCCAGCAGAGTCTGGAGGGCGTCGCACAACTGTTGCTCGCGTTGTAGGGGGTCGAGGGGCATCGGAGGAGGGGGAGGAGGGAGTAGGGGAGAGGGAGCAGAGAGGACGGGGTATCGCCGATGGGCCAACTCACCCGGCGTCAGAACAGGGTGAACTGGTACAGGTGTTGTAGCCATCGCGTGTGGGTTTCGGGAATCGTGACTGTTTACAAGAGGTGACCGAGTTTCCTTTTGACACCCTGCGGAGCGTGACCTAGGTTCTCAGAGCGAGGTGTTCGATCATCGACACCTCAAATGGGCTGCCATGCGGGGACGAGCATCATGACAAAGGGCGAGAGACCACTGATCAGTGCCTCGACGATTCTGATCCTGAGTGGATTTCTGATTGGACTCACGGTCGGAAAGATCGTGAACGAGAGCCTGTCGCCGTACGTGCTGTCGTGCGGGCTGGCGGGGTTTCTGGCGTTTATTGCCTTGGAACTCACCAGCACGCAGCGCGAAGAGCAGAGCGCTCATGAGGAACAAGTCCACGTCCAGGGTCGCCTGGATCGGCATGTGATGTCTCTGAGCAGTATGAGCTTTACCATGCCGGATGAACCGTCTTCACGACATCCCCACTCGATGGAGGAATCCAGCCTCCAACAGTCCGGGCCCATCGATCTTCGGAAACTGGACGATCTGTATGACCAGTTGATGAATTTGGAAGACGCTTCCGATTCCTCGGTTACGAAATCCATGAGTTCCATTCAGGCGTGACCCGCATTCGCTCGACACGATAAGATCCCCCCCAGTCGCGAGCCACCGCAAGAGTGGCCGCGAACTCCGGGAGGGATGCGATGCGGGTTTTCAAACGCGGGCGAAGCGGTGCCATGGCCCTGGCTATGGCTGCGATTCTGGTGGCTAGTGGCGCGGCTTGTCGCGGCGAAACACCCTCGCCCCGGTTGGCGACCGTCAACGGTCACCCGGTGTTGCAACGCGATGTCGATCTGGAGCTGTTGCTGTTGCTCTCCGGATCACGGCAACCGACCCCCGCCGATCGAGCCCAAGCCCTGGAGCGGGTGATCGATCGGACCCTCGTGGCGAAATTTGTCGCGACGAAGGGGACTGACCCACTCGCCGAAGATGTCGAGAATCGGCTCCAAATCATTCGTCGAGGGATCGAGAGCGGCGGCGACACCCTGGAGGCGGTCCTGGGCCGGTTGAAACTCACCGAAGCCGATCTGCGGCAAGCCGCCCAGTTATCGGTGAGTTGGGAAGCCTATGTGCGTCGCACCCTCACCGAGAAAGAGATCCGTGAGCATTTCGAATCGCACCGCAAGCAGTTTGATGGCACCAAAGTCCGCATCCGCCAGATCGTGCGCACCATCCCGACAACCGGCCCCCCTGCCGAATGGGAGGCTGCGGAGAAGCTGCTCACCGACCTCCGCCAGCAAATCCAAGCCGGGAAGATCGACTTCGCCGCCGCAGCTGCCGCTCACTCCATGGGGCCCAGCGCGAAACAGGGCGGCGATGTCGGGCTGATTGGATACCACGGAGGCGTCCCCGCACCCGTGACGGCCGCGGCGTTCGCGTTGAAGGTGGGAGAGGTCAGCCCGCCCGTCCGCTCCGCCGTGGGGGTGCATCTGGTTCAGACGACCGAGCGGATCGCGGGAGAACTCAGCCTGGAGGATGCGCGGCTAGCGGTACGCGGTGAGCTGGGCGAGCAACTCTGGGAGAAAACGGTCAAGACGTTGCGGGCCAAAGCCAAGCTGACGCGAGACTGAACCCCATTCGTTTTGGCGAGCCGGGCGGCGTCAGCCCAATGGCACTTACTTTCGCTCAGTAACCCGACGCGTCAGCGAGGGCCCGAGCGCAGCGAGGCGTGCCACCCAGATGCGTCCTGATCGGCCAGT
>JAYTFV010000036.1:0-2841 GCA_043734065.1 Planctomycetota bacterium | reverse complement strand
TCCCTCAAGTGACCCCAATGCGTGGTGTGAGAATCCACACAGTGGAGAATTTGAGGCACGACATGTTGTATGCACTTGAGCGAAGGGGATACCTATTTCCTCCTCTGTTCTTTTTCCGTACGACTCACGTCCTAAATCTGCGTACGCTGCGCAAATGTCCGATGGCATCGAGACCTCTGTACCTCGCAGTGGTTGTAGGTGCTAGCCCAGGGTCGCGACCGCAGGTCGCGCACCCTGGGTCAGACCGCTCTCACAGAGCGAACCCCTTCAGGCTAGGGCTTCCAAGGTGGCGGTTCTCCCAAAGATCACCCGTCTTTTGTCCCGTCAGGGACAGCCGACAATAGCCCACCGTTTCAACGGTGGGCCTGAACCGCAACCTCACCCATCCAGTCCCGTCAGGGACGACAGAAGCCCGCTCCCACTCCAGCCTGGCCTGCTGAAACAGGCAAACGCCGGGGAGATTGGGAGGAGCGGGAGTTGCGGATTCTGTTGCGCCCCAGGCGCGCCGATCAGGCGAGCCGGGTGGCGTCACGGCGTGTTGATTTAATCGGCCCGTGTCTTATCATTCTGCACGCCAGTCAGCCTCCGGACCTGACCGCGCACGACGGAGTCCGAGGGCACTGACCCACGCAAACCAGGCTGATGCCCCATGACCGATGAAGTCTTGCGACGCCCGATCAGCGCCCGCGACACCCGCTGGGCCGCAGCCTGCGCGGGCTGGCTGGCTCGGCGGGGGATTCGTCCGAACACGATCTCGATCATGAGCGTCGTGTTCGCTGCGACTGCCAGCGGCTGTCTCGTCGGGCTGGGACGGTCGGAGGGGTTGCTGCCGGGCGTGCTACTGCCACTGGGTGCCGCGCTGTGTATCCAATTGAGGCTGTTGTGCAACTTGTTCGATGGCATGGTGGCGGTCGAGCAGGGTCAAAAGACCAAGTCCGGTGAGATCTTCAACGAGCTGCCTGACCGGTTTGCGGATGCGTTCATTCTGGCTGGAGCAGGGTCTGTGTCACAGTCGCTGGGGTGGCTCAACGAGTTGGGTTGGACGGCGGCTGTGCTGGCGGTGATTACGGCGTATGTCCGGTCGTTGGGGGCGGCGGTGGGGGCGGGGCAGCACTTCCTCGGTCCGATGGCGAAACAACACCGGATGGCGACGATGACGATCACCTGTGTCGTGTTGTCGGTCACTGCGGCCTGGCCCTGTCGTGGCGAATTGATGGCCGTCGGGTTGGGGTTGATTGCAGCGGGGTGTCTCGTCACGATCACCCGACGTTCCGTCCGCCTCGTCAGGGAACTGGAGTCCCGATGAGCCCATCCGTGGTCGCTACGCTGTTACGTCTTGTCTCCGGAGCCCGCGCCCAATGGATCGGTTGCGGGCCGAGTGTTCGCCCCCGCATCTACTTTGCGAACCATACGAGTCACCTCGACGGGCCGACGATCTGGGCGGTGTTGCCCTCCGAGATCCGGCAGCTGGCTCGCCCCGTGGGAGCCCGCGACTATTGGAGCGGCGGTCGAGTCCGGCAATACATGGCCACGCGGATCTTCAACACGATCCTGATCGAGCGGAAGAAGCCGTCCAAGACCGATAACCCGATTGATGACATGCTGCGCGGGATCGGAGATACCGGGTCGTTGATCCTGTTCCCGGAAGGCACGCGCGGTCCCGGCCCCGACCCCGCCGAGTTCAAGAGCGGGTTGTTTCACATGGCCAAGAAGCGACCCGACCTCGAACTGGTGCCGGTGCTGCTCGACAACATGAACCGCGTGTTGCCGAAGGGGGAGCTGCTACCGGTGCCGCTGATCTGCAACGTGGTGTTTGGGAGTCCGATGTTCTTACAGGACGGGGAGCCTCGCGATGACTTCCTCGCACGGGCACGTCAGGCCGTCATCAATCTTCGCACCGATGTCGTCGCCCCCAATACCCCAGCACCTCGAACGGGAGTCTCGCCGTGAAGCTCGATGCCGAAATGCTCTGGCTCACGGGCGGGGTCATCGCCCTGCTGGTCGTCGGCTCGCTGACCGGATGGACACTGTCGCGGCGACCGCTGAGCGAGGCAGGACGCAAGACCGTCGACAATCTCAACGCCCGCATGAAGGCGTGGTGGGTGATGACAGCTGTCTTCGCCCTGGCCCTCGTGACGGGCGGTGTCGGGTCGATCGTGCTGTTTGGACTCTCGTCGTTCATGGCGCTACGAGAGTTCGTGACGTTGACGCCGACGCGGCTGGGCGATCATCGTTCACTGTTCTGGGCATTCTTCTTTGTCACGCCGATGCAGTACGTGTTGCTCTACAGCGAGAGATACGGGATATTCTCGATCTTCATTCCGGTTTACGTGTTCCTGCTCTTGCCGATCCGATCCGCTGTGGCCGGGGACACGGAGCGGTTCCTGGAACGGGCGGCGAAGATTCAGTGGGGACTGATGATCTGCGTGTATAGCCTGAGCCATGCTCCGGCCCTGCTGACGATGCTGAGGATTCCCGGATACATAGGCGAGAATGGCAAGCTGCTGTATTACTTTGTGCTGGTCTGCGAGTTGAATGATGTGTTGCAGTATGTGTTTGGGAAGCTGTTCGGCAAGCATGTGATCTCGCCAAAGGTGAGTCCGAACAAGACCTGGGAGGGGTTGATCGGAGGGATCTCAGCGACGGTGGCGATCGGGGCGGGGCTGTGGTGGGCGACGCCGTTTACGCCGTGGCAATCGGCGGGGATGTCGCTGGCGATCTGTCTGATGGGGTTTGGTGGCGGGCTAGTGATGTCGGCCATTAAACGCGATCGCGGGGTTAAGGACTGGGGGGCGTCGATTGCGGGGCATGGCGGTGTCCTCGACCGGATTGACTCGTTGT
>JAYTFV010000035.1:0-7242 GCA_043734065.1 Planctomycetota bacterium | reverse complement strand
CGGACCTGTCCGCTGGCCGACCGGTCCGGGGGCTGACGCCGCCCGGCTCGCCTGCTTTGGTGTTGGGAGTGGGTTGACTTGGCCAAGCTGAGCCATTGCGTGTACAAACTCGACCTCCATGATAACGTCGTGGCATCCGGCCAGGCCACGGGTGTCAGATCGCGGGCGGCTCGCACCAACCGGCGAGGGAGGCGGAACGTGACTCACTGGATGCGCCAACTTGTCATAGGCATGGTCTGGCTCGGGCTCTGTGTCGGAGAGGCTCCTGCCGCAGAGCCGTTCCATCGCGGCGTGGAGTTCCGTAAAGTCTGGAACTCTCCGATCCGCGCTCGCCTCGACAAAACCCCGCTCCGCTCGGCGATCCAACAACTCTGCTCGAACTCGCGGATGGCGTGGGTGGTGGACCGGCGGCTCGATCCGGATCACCTGCTGCCGAGTTCTCCGACAGAGGCCGTTCCGCTGTCCGAGTTTCTGCCGAATTGGTTTGAAACGATTCAGGCCGATGCCGTGGTCGTCGGGGACACGGTGATCGTGGGGCCGCAGGAGCAGACCCGCTGGCTGCGGACGCTAGCCGAGATGCAGCGGAAGGAACTGCTCGCGAACGCTGGTTCGGCGAAGCTCGTGCAAGCACTCGGGCGACCGCTGGACCTGCACTGGGACGATCTGGCGCAGCCGAGGGCACTGGGAGTGGACCTCGCTCAACGGGCGAAGGTGACTCTGACGGGGGCCGAGTTGATCCCGCACGACCTGTGGGGGAGCGGCGACATGGTGGGGCTGACGTTTGGTGAAATCCTCACCGTGATCGCGTGGCAGTATGACCTGCAACTGAAGTGGGAGGCGGGCGGGAAGGCGACTCTGGTGCCGTTACAACTCCCGGCCCACGTGTCTCAGACATTCCCGATTCCAGAGCCGAAGCGGGCAGCTGCGAAGTTGCAGTTCCCGGACCTGCTCGCGGAGACCGACGGGAAATCGCTGCGGTGTACGGGGCGAGTCGAGGAATTGGAGGCGCTCGAACTGTGGCTCAAGGGGGGCACCAAACCCAAGCCGATCCCGAGGAAGCCCGCTGGTGACTGGCGGACGCGGAAGTTCACGTTCAAAGTCGAGAACGCCCCGCTGATCGAAGTATTGAAGCGTCTCAAAGAGCAAGGCATCCCCCTGGAGTGGGACGAGGCCGCCCTGATCGCTGCCGGGGTGGACCTCAAGCTCAAGCTGCAAATTGACTTGCAGGGGGCCAGTGCCCAGGAGATGCTCTCGGCAATCTGCGACCCCGCCGGGTTGAAGTCGGAGATGACGAAAGACAAAGCGGTGATCTCGCCGCCGTGAGCATTCGTGGGAGTCCAGCCTTGAGGCTGCTCCGGCGCGGGCGAGGAGCAGCCTGAAGGCTGGGCTCCCACGGTCTCTTTACTGTGTGTGCGTCAGAAAAGTAGGCCGTGGCAGAAATTCGTCACGGAGGCGGCCGCGTGATTGGATTCCGGCATTCGGTTCAGAGACGAAGCATGGAGGAATCCCGGAGTTTGTGAGCCGCAGATGAACGCAGCGCGGCACAGCCGCAACCAAAGGGGGAAGCGGTCAGGCAGAAGGCACATCGAGCAACAACTCTGCAACCCCGTTGGGGTACAGAGGCTTTGTGGTCTCCGAAAATTTGCGCAGCGTGCGCACATTACTCACCACTTCCTCACCAATGCATGACAAATCCGCCATCCACGTTGATCGTCTGGCCGGTGACGTTGCTGGCCCGGTCGGAGGCCAGGAACACGATCATCGAGGCGATGTCCTCCGGCGTCTGCCACCGTCCCAGGGGCACGATCGTGCGAATCTTGGCAGTGGCCCAGTCCAGATAGCTCAATCGAGCCGCGGGAAGCTGTTGATCGTGCCAGGCTTGCCACACGGCCCGGTTGAGCGGGGTTTGGACCATGCCGGGACAGACGGTGTTGACGCGGACGTTGTGCGGGGCCAGGTCTTTGGCCATGCACTGGGCGAAGTTGATGTTGGCGGCCTTGGCGGCGCTGTACGGCGGGTCGGTCTGCGAGCCGATCTGTCCGGCGACACTCGACAGGAACACGAACGCTCCAGACTTCCGCTCTCGCATGCGGGGGGCGAAGGCATGGGCCACATGGACCATCCCCATGATGTCGACCTGCAGAGTCCGCTCCCAGTCGGACGGGGCTAGGTTCGTAAACGGGAATCCGAACTTCCCCGACCCGATCGCGGCACAGTGGATCACTCCATCGACCGGGCCGAACCTCGCGACAGCTTGCTCTTCGGCCTGCGTGACAGCTGCGAAGTCGGTGATGTCGACGCGGAGTGAGTGGACTCGCTGAGCTTCGCTGCCCGAGGTGAGTTCAGGCGGAGCGTCGCCGCGATCCAGGATCGTGACACTCGCGTTCTCCCGCAGGAATTCTTGGGCCGTGGCCAGACCGATCCCACTCGCTCCCCCGGTGATGAACATGTGTTTGTCGGCGAGTTGGAGATTCATGAGGCACCGGGGGAGTGGAGGGAGTGGGGATTCTTTCGCTCAACCCTCAACCCTCCCCCACGTATGCAAAAACGGCTTGTGACCCACAGGATCACAAGCCGTTAAGTGTTCCCCGTTGAGGGGAGAACTACTTCGCCGGAGCTGCTGCGGGAGCTGCTGCTGGCGGTTCCGGTGCGCTCATCGGAGCGGCAGCAGGAGCCGATGCACCCTGACAGGTGCTGCAAGGAGCAGCGGAAACGGCGCCACCGCCGCAGCTGGAGCAGCCAGACGGTGCACCACAGCTTGGAGCACAGCTGCTGCAAGCCGGAGCGGCACAGGTCGGGGCACAGCTGCTGCAAGGAGCGGCACAGCTCGGAGCTGCACAGGACGGCTGAGCACAGCAGCTGGTGCGAGCCTGGTGGCAACGCGCGCGAGGCTGACGGCAGCAACGAGCCGCCGAAGCATCGCCAGCGACCATCGCCAATGCCAACAAGGCACCAAACGTGAACATCATCTTACGAACCATTGCGAACTCCTCAATCGACCTCGGAAAATCCTGATCGCTGTGGGTGGCTCCGAGACGGCCTGACTGCCCCACAACGCTTCCCTGGCTCGAAGTTGAGTGTCTACGCAGACATCTCCAGTGGAAGTAACGACCGTAAAGTAGCGATTGAGACGAATCTGTCAAATGATGCGGCTTTGCCGAAATGACAATTTGGGTAAGTTCCCAGTTTCGACAGCTAGGGAGCAACCGACGATATTTTCCCAAAAAACATGCAGAAGTGCTTGACTCATCTGCGAAACTCAATAAAAGATTATCCTTGCTGCCAGAGACTGGCACGGGACCAGGGGATCCGGTCCACAGGATGTGGGGATCCATCGTTTTTCCACGAGGTGCCGATGACGGTTCCGTTTGACTATCTGCCCTTTCGATCGTTGGCAGCGTATGGGCACCACGAAGCGTGTGCCCACAAGTATTTCTGCTCCGAGGATGCGGAAACGGACTTGGGGGCCGCAGCCTATCGGGCGTGGTTTGACAACTTCTGGGTCGTGTTTTGCCACCATCGCTGGGTGCAGCATCTGTACGGCGAGCGTCCCTTCCAAGAATTCAAGCAGGGGAATTTTTTCGGTCGCATTCGAGTGACCGACAGCAGCGAAGTCTGGGCTCGCCAGAAGCAGCTGTGCCTGTCTGCCGTGAGATTTGTCGAAGAGAGATTTCTGCTTCCGAAGGATCCCTGGGAAAACTTGGATTTCATCCGACACGAAGCAGAAATCCGGGCCTCCGGGATCGACTACCAAGAGGTTCTCAAGGTTCTCGCGGAATACGGGATCAATGAGTGCCGGATCAACTGGAAGGACATCTTTCAGGTGGAAGAGTGCGACATTCGTGATGAGTTTCGGTGGTACGTGGACAAGCTCAGCCGCACACAATCGGCTTGACGCCCTCTTTTCCCCGCCCGTACGATCGCTGACAGCACTCCCTCGCGATCCCCGGCGGACCTCCTCTTGAGTTTGAAACCCCGACGGTCTGTCCTGGTGTTGTTCGCGGTGGCGTGGGCGCTGCGAATCGTGGCTGTCTTCGCGGTTCAGTATTACCTGGATCATGTCGCTCAGCCTCCGCGCGAGTATGTGATTAAAGGGGACGCTGCTGGCTACTGGCACCTGGCGCGCTGCATCGCGCACGGTGAGTCATACCAGATCTACACCCCGCCCCGGTCCGTGCTGCGCATGCCGGGTTTTCCGCTGATTCTGGCGGTTTCGATGCGACTGTTCGGCGAGAGTCTGTTCGCCGCCCGGCTCGTCCTGGCCACCTGTGGAGCGCTGGGCTGTCTCGGCATCTACCAACTCGGGCACAGGCTCTTCAGCCACCGTACCGGCCTGATCGCGGGCGGACTGGCGGCCGTGTCACCGATCTTTGTGGGGTTCAGTGCGATCGAGTTGACGGAGACTGCGTTTGCGGTGTCGCTGGTGTTCGGGTTAGTGCCACTGGCTGGCTGGGGCCGTAGCTCAGCATGTGAGCCGGAGATGTTGAGTCCCATCGCCAACAGTCTGCGGGCCCCACTCCGCGCTGGATTGATCGCGGGCCTGTGGGCCGGAGTCGGCTGCTATTTGCGTCCGAGTTGGTTGCTCTTTCCGCCGTGTCTGGGGTTGTGGTTGTGGATGTGGAAGCGAGACCGCGCTCACCTGGGGCTGGCCGTTTGCACGGTGGTGGTGATGGTGGGGAGCCTCGTGCCGTGGGGGATTCGCAACCAGCGCGTGACTGGACACTTTGTCCTGACCACACTCTGGATGGGGCCGAGTTTGTATGACGGGTGGAATTCGCACAACGACACTGGCGACAGCAATATGGCATTCTTCGACCAGGAGAACCTGCTGTCGCGAATGTCCGAGTATGACATGGACCGCCAGTATCGCCAGCGGGCCTGGACGTTCGCCTTCCAGAACCCGGACAGAGTGGCGCGACTCGCTTGGAAGAAAACCGTCCGCTACTGGAACCCATTCCCCAATGCCAGCCAGTTTAAGACATCCCCGACTCTCATGCTCGTGTCGCTGGGTTGGTATCTCATCGTGTTTGTCCCCGCTCTGATTGGGGCGTGGCAGGTGCGGCGTTCGCTCGGCATTCTGGCCATCACCGCCGGACCGATTCTATACTTCGCAGCCCTGCACCTGGTCTTCGTCAGTTCGGTCCGCTATCGCCTGCCCGGGGAGTACCCGCTGCTGGTGCTCTGTGCGGTCGGGATGGAGGTTCTCTGGCAGCGGTGGAAGTCTCGCGCGGCGGCGATACAGAAGACGCAGCGCGGCACAGCCGCAACCGACGGGAAAAGCAGTCAGCCATTAGCAGTCAGCGGTCAGCCAGAAGGCACTCAGCGTCGAGACGGCCTCTGCACCCTGAAGGGGTGAAACATCACAGCCCAGGGTCGCGAACGCAGGGAGCGCACCCTGGGTGAGATCGCCCACGGAGAACGAACCCTGAAGGAGTTCTACACGGGGCGTGCAAGTGTACAACCCCTTCAGGGTTGGGCTTCCCCGGGCCCACGTTTCCCAGTGTGCGCTCCTGCGTCGCGACCCTGGGCTATCACCTTCAACCCCTTCGGGGTACAGAGAGTTTCCAGGCCATCGAAAAGTCGCGCGGCATACAAAAAAAGTCTCTCACGACACGCAAACTTGAATCTTTTGCAGTGTAAGGCCCGAGAGCGGCGAGAATCAAAGTCCCCCGTAGGACGGCCGTTCCAGGCCGTCCTCGATCGGTTCTCGCAGCGAAACGGCCTGGAAAGGCCGTCGTACCGGCAGACTATTTCGCCCACATCAGGCGAGCGGCCCGTGGAAACCGACCCGTCAGACATCCGAAGTCCTAAAGACTTCGGATGTCTGGCTACGGCTCCCGGAGGGGTTCTTCACGTATTGCAGGAGCTACTTCTTGACGGGGCCAACGGCAGTTCCCGTCCGCCCGGAACCCAAGACGGGTGTCCCACCGGCGTTATCATCCACACCCACCTTGAAGCGGGTCAGCACGGGGCTGATCGGATTGATGAAGGTGTCGTACCCGCCTCCCGCGAAGAGGAGTCCCACCGGACGACGATCTGCCAGTGTGACGACCAGCGATCCGGAATCGCCAGCGGCGCTGAACGGAGGGGTCAACAACCGGGTGCGAATATCGATGCAGTATTTGAACCGGGCGTAACCAGCGGCCCCATAATTGATGATCGCCTCAGTATTGAGACCGTAGATCTTACCCTGGGTGTAGATTGTCGTGCGACCATATTTCTGGACATCCATCCCGATGTACAAACTTTCCTGCGGCGTGCGGGCGGGGGTGCCATAGCCACCGATCGGGGTGATCACATTGACCATCCCCTTCTGACAGAGAGACACCGCAGCGTCAATGGTATTGATCGGAGCTGTGGAGGCCAACTTGGGATCCGTGAAAAACTGAATCTTTTGGAAGTCGAAGAGGGTCGCGACAACATCGGGAACTAAGGTGGCACACCCGATTTCCAGTCGACCGGGCTGGCAGATGGGCTGGCCCACGACTCCCACATTCTCTCTCGCCTGGACGTGATTGTTGCTCAGGATGAACTGCTGGCCTTTCGCATTGAAGACGCGGCAACCCAGGGTTCCTGCCGCACAGACATCGGTCTGATTGATGATGGACACGCCGATGGGAACTGGGCGAATGAAGCGATTCGTCGGCGGACCGGCTTGTGCGGCTTGCGGTTTGGCGACTGCAAGACTCGCACTCCCAGTCGATTCAGCAGCGGGTGCTGCTGGCGTGGTCGCAGACTCTGGCTCTGGCAGGGGGGCCACCGAAGCCGTGCCGTCATTCATCGTCACGCGAGAGAACGCGGGGCCTCCCCGGATGACTCCCGTGACCGTCACCTGCACCGGCAAACCCTCGATGCTGCCCGGAAGCCGACGGGACATCCCTCCCTGGGCTGCATATACCAGCATGACCAGTTGGCCATTCGCGTCTTCGGAGATTCCCGTGCCCAGAATCGCTCCCTCGTGTTTCTCCACCAGCCCCATCGTGGCATTGCTTTGAATCTCCATCGCTTTGCGCATCTCACCCCATGTGTATCCCTTTCCGGGAACCTGCTTGTTGTCTTCCGTCGATTCGTCATTGAGGTAAGCGGGCTTGGTGAGCGTGAACGCCCGCCAACGCAGCGACGCACTTTCCAGGTTCAGGCCCTTTGTCGATTCCGCAGTGGTCAGAATCAACGTTTTGACCGGCGTTTCTTTGCCAGACTCCAAGACCCGCTTCGCGGGAAGCATCTGCACGTACGGTGTCT
>JAYTFV010000034.1:0-4895 GCA_043734065.1 Planctomycetota bacterium | reverse complement strand
GCCTACCGGGCGATCGCGAAACCGGTGCCGCCGAAGGTCGCAACGCTGGATCGGTTGCGGACTCCGGTCGACGCCTTCGTGCTCGCGAAGCTCGAACCGCAGCAACTCGCCCTTTCCCCCGAGGCGGACCGCGCGACGTTGATTCGCCGCCTCTATGCCGACCTGCTTGGCATCCGTCCGACCTTTGAAGAGGTCCAGGCGTATGCCTCCGACCCGTCGCCGACAGCGGACGAAGACCTCGTCGACCGGCTGCTCGCCTCGCCCCGGTTTGGAGAGAAGTGGGGGCGGCTGTGGCTCGACATCGCGCGGTATGCGGACACGAAGGGGTACGTATTCACCGAGGAGCGGCGGTTCCCGTTCTCGTACACGTACCGCGACTATGTGGTCAGTGCGTTCAACAGCGACAAGCCGTATGACCGGTTCCTGATCGAGCAGTTGGCCGCCGACAAACTCGGTCTCCCTCCCGGCGACCCGGCACTGGCGGGGATGGGGTTCCTGACCGTGGGTCCGGAGTTCCTGCACGACACGCATGCGATCATTGATGACCGGATCGATGTCGTCTCGCGCGGGCTGTTGGGGATGACGGTCGGTTGTGCCCGCTGTCACGATCACAAGTACGACCCGATCCCGACGCAGGACTATTACTCCCTGTACGGAGTCTTCGCGAGCAGCCACGTGCCGGAGGAGTTGCCGCAGGTCGGTGCCGCCGACACCGCCACTCCCGAGTACCGGCAATTCGCCGCCGAACTGGCTAAACGGGACAAGGATGTCTCGAATTACATGGATTCCGTCTACGCTGAGATGACAACGCAAGCTCGCAATCGCATCAGCGATTTCCTGCTCGCGATCACTCAGCGGGCCAAGCTCGTGCCCGCCGGGGTGGAAGTCAAGATCGAACCTCCGCTGCGCGACAAGCTGATCGACCAGTGGGAGCGGTACGTCCAACAGCAAGCCCGGCCCGAGAACCGGGTCTGGTTCGCCCTCGTTAAGCTGAGGGAACTCCCCATCGACGGGTTCGCGGCGGCGGCGCTGGAACGAATCAACAACTGGAAGCCGGAGCAGTGCCATCCGGCGCTGCTCCAGGCTCTGCAGGACAAACCGCCTCAGAACTACATTGATGTCGTACGCCTCTACGGTCGTGTCCTGAACGAAGTCCGCGAACGCTGGGAACGCGAGAAGGCCGCCGCTCCGCAGCTCACAGCTCTCGCCGATGCCGACGCGGAGCAGTTGCGGCAGGTGCTGTATGGAGATGGCTCGCCGGGAGTGCTGCCGCGCGAACAGATGGAGCGTTTGATCGGACGAGATCAACGCGACAAGGCCAAGGAACTGAAGAAGAAGGTGGCCGAACTGATGGTCACATCGCCCGGTTCGCCGCCGCACGGCATGGTGCTGGTGGACAATGACAACCCGATGGAGCCGGTGGTGTTCGAACGCGGGAACCCCGGTCGACGCGGGCCGCAGGTGCCTCGGCGGATGCCGCGCATCATCGCGGGGAATGACAGCCCCGCCTTCCAGCAAGGCAGCGGGCGTCTCGAACTCGCCCGATCGATCGCCAGTCCCGACAACCCGCTGACCGCTCGCGTGTTTGTGAACCGCGTCTGGCTGCAACTGTTTGGCAACGGACTGGTCAACACGCCGAGCGACTTCGGGGTGCGGACCGATCCGCCGACGCATCCGGAGCTGCTTGACTGGCTGTCAACGCGGTTCATCGACTCCGGCTGGTCGACGAAGACACTCATTCGCGAATTGGTCCTCTCATCGACTTACCGGCAGTCGATCGTCGACCATGCGAAGGCCAAAGAACTCGACCCGGAGAACCGATTGCTCTGGCGGCAGAACCGCCGCCGGTTCCAATTCGAGCAGATGCGGGATTCGCTGCTCGCAGCGGCCGGAGTGCTGGACGACCGCATGGCCGGTCGCCCGGTCGAGATCGAGTCGCGACCGTTCTCGCACCGCCGGTCGATCTATGCCTACATCGACCGCAACAACTTCTCGGCTCTGCTGCGGACGTTCGACTACCCGAGTCCCGACTCCAGTAATCCACAGCGTCCGCAAACCATCGTGCCGCAGCAGGCCTTGTTCGGCCTCAACTCACCGTTCATTGAGGAGCTGTCCAAGACAGCGGCTCAGCGAGCCAGCGGGTCCAACCCGGCGGAGCAGATCGAGTCGCTGTTCCGCGTGGTGCTCGCTCGGTCACCCGCGCCGGAGGAGGCCAGTTGGTCGGTGGCCTATCTCGGTCGGCATCCCGACGGGCTGTGGCAGGTGGCGCAGGTGCTGCTGCTGTCGAACGAGTTTCAGTTCGCGGAGTGAGGGGAAAGAGGGTTGATCGTTGATGGTTGATGGTTTATCGACAGAATGGACAGCAGTTCCCTGTCTGTCGATAAACTATAAACCGTAAACCATAAACCCTCCCCCTTCCACTCTGTCGATAAACCATAAACCCTCTAGGAGCCCAAGCATGTTCAGCCGTCGTGATCTTCTGAAACGCTCCGGGATGGGGTTCGCTGGTTTGTCGCTGGCCGGGATGCTGGCTGAGCAGGCTGGGTCTGGCGTGGCGCAGGCGGCCAACTCGCCGATGGCCCCGCGCATGCCGCAGTTCGCCGCCAAGGCGAAGCACGTCATCCACATCTTCCTCAACGGCGGGCCGTCGCACGTTGACACCTTTGACCCCAAGCCGAAGCTCCTCGAATACGCGGGCAAGACGCTGCCGACGGAGAACCTGCGGACCGAACGCAAGACCGGGGCGGCGTTCCCCTCGCCGTTCAAGTTTCAGAAGTACGGCCAAAGCGGCACCGAGGTCAGCGAACTCTTCGCCCACACGGCTCAGCATGTCGACGACATGTGCGTCATCCGCTCGATGTATGCCGATGTCCCGAACCACGAACCCTCGCTGATGCTCATGAACTGCGGGGAGTCTCGCCTCCCCCGCCCCAGCTTTGGCAGTTGGACGACGTACGGTCTCGGGACCGAGAACCAGAACCTGCCGGGGTTCATCGCCATGTGTCCGGGCGGAATGCCGATCACCGAATCGGCCAACTGGCGGTCGGCCTTCCTGCCGGGCACCTACCAGGGGACGTACATCGACACGCAACACCGCAAGGTGGAAGACCTGATCGCGCATGTCCGCAACGGGTCGCTGTCACTCGAACATCAGCGCGATCAACTCGATCTCTTGCAGAGCCTGAACCGGCGGCACCTCGAAGCGCGCGGTGAGGACGCCGGGCTGGAGGGACGCATCCAGTCGTTCGAGCTGGCCTACCGCATGCAGATCGAGGCCGCCGATGTCTTCGACCTGTCGAGGGAGCCCAAGAGCATCCGCGAGATGTACGGCGACACGGTCCACGGGCGGCAACTGCTGATGGCCCGGCGGCTCGTCGAACGCGGCGTGCGATTCGTCCAGTTGTGGCACGGCGAGGGGCAGCCGTGGGACAACCACGATGACCTGGAGGTCAATCACCGCCGCTTGGCGAAGGAGCTCGACCAGCCGCTGGGGGCGCTGCTGACCGATCTCAAGCAGCGTGGGATGCTCGACGAAACGCTCGTCATCTGGGGCGGAGAATTCGGTCGCACGCCGGTCGTGGAACTGCCCACACCCGGCTCCAACGCTGGAAAGATCAACGGTCGCGACCACAACCACTGGGGGTTCTCGATGTTCCTGGCCGGAGGCGGGGCCAAGGGCGGCTACGTCCACGGAGCCACCGACGAGTTCGGCTTCGCCGCGATCGAGAACCGCGTGCATGTCCACGACCTGCACGCCACGCTGCTCAAGCTGCTGGGGTTCGATCACGAGAAGTTGACGTATCGCTACGCGGGGAGAGACTTCCGGCTGACCGACGTGATGGGTCGAGTGGTGGACGAGTTGATAGCGTGAGGGGGGATCGTTGAGGGTTGAGCGACAGAATGAGTCCGGCGTCAGCCGGATGGCGTGTGGGTCGTGGGACGGGCCCGTTGGCCCGTCCGTCAATGCTCCCAGATGATCACGCTTCGTCCTCAGCGGCAGTCCTCTCCTGACAATACATTCACCCAGCCCGAGAGGATGCCCGATGCCCACGGTTCTCACGGTTGGTCCCTATCACTTCGTGTTTTTCAGTTCGGATCGCGGGGAGCCAGTGCATATCCATGTGAAACGGGATCAACTGGTCGCGAAGTTCTGGTTGGAGCCGATCGAGCTTGCCAAGAACATCGGGTTTGCGGACCATGAAGTCCACCGAATCGAACGATTGGTCACAGAGCACAGGGCATTGTTGAGGGAGGCGTGGCATGAGTACTTTGACGCTTGAACACGATCCCTTGGCCGTTGATCTGGCGCTCACGGACGACGGCTTCACCGTGGTATTCGCCGATGGTCGCTCCTTGTCGATCCCCCTGGCATGGTATCCACGGCTGAAGCAAGCCACGGAGGCTGAACGCGCTCATTGGCGTCTCCTGGGCGATGGATACGCCATCGAATGGCCGGATCTGGACGAGCACGTCGGTGTGGCGAGTCTGCTGGCAGGACACCGCAGTGGCGAAAGCGCGGCTTCCTGGAATCGGTGGATGGCTTCACGGGTGACAAGCATGCGCTGACAGTGGGGTGTGTCGACTCGGGGCGGTTCCATCTGGGACAGGTATTTCGAACAAGACTGACGGTGATCTCTCCCCTCTCAGTGCCTGCCGATGTATCCCGCTGCACATCCGAGTAACAGTGCCATGAGCAGCGGAGCGTAGTTCGCAATGCTGTCCCAGGTCACCGCCGCAAACGGTTGGCGGATGCTCTGGAGGAGTGATCCCGTGGAGGAGGGGGCGGAGTGAGCAGCGCGAACCTGCATGATGGTTTCGCTTTGAGGAGTCGCCCGTGCGAGCGATGCGGAGGGTGCGGCGACCGGGCGAGCGCTGGACTGTGGAGGCACGGTGGG
>JAYTFV010000033.1:0-4969 GCA_043734065.1 Planctomycetota bacterium | reverse complement strand
AAGACACTGGCGGTCCAGAGCGACCGCCAGTGGCACCCGGCGCAGTCTTCCCACCCCACAGCAATCCCCACCAGTCTGCCAGGCTTCAAACAGTGCGTTGCCGACATGACTACCGTCTTGTCTGGACAAAGACACACTATTTCGCTAGCTTTCCCTGCTTCGACTGGTTTTCGAGTCAGGTCTCTTGGCATCTTCGTTGGCAAGGTGCGGGCCTGTTGTTGCCACAATTCATTGTGGCAGCAGGAGTTCGAGACAGTCGACCACCGAGCTGGTGAGGGCGGGCGGTCCGTCTTTCTGGCGTAACAGATTCAAGGTCTCTTCTATGGTCGATCGTAACTTACTTCGAGAATTTCCGTGTGATGACGCGGAACTCGAACTCTCGATGGGGATGGCACTCCGCGAAATCGCCGAAGCCGAAGAACATGCCGACGAACTCTACGCGGAAGCGAGTTCGTTCGATATCAATCAACTGGTCAAGGGCATCGTCCTGCGTATCGAAGGCGATGAAGTCCTCGTCGATATTGGGTACAAGAGCGAAGGCATCGTGCATCTGTCCGAGTGGGGACCGGATGAAGTCGTGCCGAAGCCCGGCGAGACGATCGAAGTCCTCCTCGAAGAAGTGGAAGACGACTTCGGCCTCGTGCTGCTCTCCAAGCGGAAGGCCGACCGCGCCCGCGATTGGGTGTGGTTCGTGGCCAAGTACCACGAGAACGATCGCGTGGCTGGCACCGTCGTCCGCAAGATCAAGGGCGGACTGCTGGTCAACATTGCCCGTGGAGAGGACTCCGGCCCCGGGGCCCAGGGCGTGAACCTGTTCCTGCCCGCCAGCCAGGTCGACATCCGTCGGCCCTCCGACATCGGCGACTTCATGGGCCGCCACGTCGAGTGTGTGATCCTCAAGATCGACGAAGTCCGCAAGAATGTCGTCGTCTCGCGCCGCAAGCTGATCGAAGATGTCCGCACGGACATGAAGAAGAAGCTGCTGTCCGAGCTGGAAGTCAAGCAGATCCGCAAGGGAACGGTCAAGAACATCGCCGACTTCGGGGCGTTCGTCGACCTGGGCGGGATCGATGGCTTGCTGCACATCACCGACATGAGTTGGAGCCGCATCGGCCACCCGACCGAGATGGTCCGGATCGATGACGAGATCGAGGTCATGGTCCTGCACATCGACCGCGAGAAGGAAAAGATCGCGCTCGGCCTCAAGCAGAAACTCCCTTCGCCTTGGGACGACATCGACAAGCGCTACCCAGTCGGAGCGCGGATCAAGGGCGAAGTGGTCAACGTGATGAGCTATGGGGCCTTCGTGAAGCTGGAAGACGGCATCGAAGGTCTGGTTCACATCAGCGAAATGTCCTGGACCAAGCGGGTCAGCCACCCGAGCGAACTGGTCAAGTCGGGCGATCCGGTCGACGTGGTCGTCCTCGGCATCAACACCGACAAGCAGGAAATCTCGCTGGGGATGAAGCAGACCCAGTCCAACCCGTGGGACAACGTCACCGCCAAGTACCCGATCGGCAAGGTCGTGACCGGCACGGTGCGGAACCTCACGAACTACGGGGCGTTCATCGAGCTCGAAGAGGGGGTCGATGGACTCCTGCACGTCAGCGACATGTCCTGGACCCGCAAGATCTCGCACGCCAGCGAAATGCTCAAGAAGGGCGACTCGATCACCTGCCAGGTGATCTCCGTCGACGAGCAACGCAAGCGGATCGCGCTGGGCCTCAAGCAGATGGATCAAGACCCGTGGTCGGGCCCGATTCCAGAACGCTACGCTCCCGGCACGATCGTCAAGGGCAAGGTCACAAAGATCACCAACTTCGGTGTCTTCGTCGAACTCGAAGAGCAGCTCGAAGGCTTGCTGCACGTCTCCGAGTTGTCCGACCAGAAGGTCGCCAACCCGGAAGAAGTGGTCAAGGTCGGTGACACGATCGAGGTCAAGGTGCTCCGCGTCGACAGTGCCGATCGCAAGATCGGCCTCTCCCGCAAGCTCGACGCCCCGATCGAAGAGTACAAGGCTCCCGCCGGTGCGAAGGCGGACGCGGGCGGTGCTGCCGCCGCCGCCGCTGCCGGACCTCGCGAACTCAGGGGCGGGATGGGTGCCACGGGTGGTCCGCTGTTCAGCATGAACAAGGATGGCGAGGCCGCCCCGGAACCGGCTCCTGCTCCCGATCAGGCTCCCGAAGAGAAGAAGCCGGAGTAACTCCCGGTGCAGTCAGTGAATTCCGAAGCCGCGAGGGGGAAACTCCTCGCGGCTTTTTTTGTAGATCAGTGGTCCTTCCATGCCAGGTTTTTCGGTTGTGGCCCGCCCGCTCGCTGCCGATCCGTGGGCGACGTGGCTCGCAGTGCGACAGCGAGCGTTGGACGTAAGACCAACGTGCTGGGTGGACGCGGCATGCGGAGTGACCCGGTTAGGTGAGAGCACGTCGCTCGGGCACGGGGGACTAACGTCCGCTCGCTCGCTGTCGATCCGGGGGCCACGCGACTGGCAGCTCGACAGCGAGCGTTTGGTGTAAGGCTGGACTCCAACGTGACGAGTCTTCACGCCAGCCGGGCCCGCTTGCGCAGCAACCACTCCGTGGTCAGGCACACCAGCAGCAGCGTGACCAGTTCCCAGCGGTTCCAGAGCGGGATCAGTTCGGCGGTCGTTTCCGCGACCGGGCGGCCTGGAGGTAACTCCTTGGCCAGTTGCCCGGCGGTCGACCAGTGATAGAACTTGCCGCGCGAGAGACGGGCGGCCTCCTTGAGATCCTCATGATTCGCGGCCCGCTCTCGCAGCTCTCGGTTGGGGATCTCGACGCGAAACCGGCAGGGGTCGACGAGGGACGCCGAGTCGGCCCGTTCGATCCAGGCTTGGTACTGCCCGACCGGCTCCGAGGGGAGGACCGCCTCGTACTGCGACACGCCATCGGCGATGCGGTCGAGGGTCACGCGGCGGCGCTCGCCGCCCGGTCGTTCGAGGACGGCGACCAGCGACTCCGCCTCGGCCCCGAGTCCTCCGGGGCTGCGAGCCATGAGGCGAATGCTCTCGCCGATCGTATACACCGGTCGGTCGCTGGTGAGCTTGAGCGTCCGCTCGGTGCCGAGGAGCTTGGCCCGGCAGAGTTGCCGAATCACCTGACCCCAGTAGCGGCCATAGACGGCGTCCTCGCGGCCCTGCCTCCACTGCCAGAGTTCATCGGTGGCGTGGAACAGCACCTGCCCGGCTCCGAAGCGTTGCCAGACCAGGACCGGCATCTGGCCGTCGACACCCCGGCGATTCGACTGCACGGCCAACGTCACGGCTCCCGGTTTGCTCTGGGAGATGTTCCAGGCCCAGTACAGCTCCGGGAGTGATCGCCACAACTCCGCCGGATCGCCGGTCTGGTCATCGAGGCGGAGGAACGCCTGCGTCCGCCCCTCGGGTGTCGGCTCCAGCCGGAACCCCGGGCCCTGGGTCACCGCGCTGTCCGGCAGGCTCAGCGCGTCGAGTCGCACCGGACAGAGGGCTTCGAGCGGAGTCCCGCGGAATGACAGCGGGTTGTGCTTCTCTCCCGCAATAAGAATCAGCCCGCCGCCCTGCTCCGAGACGAATGACCGCAGATGACCCAGCGACTGCGGATTGATCTGCGACAGGTCCACATCCCCGAGGATCACCACATCGAACGCCTCCAGATCGCGCTGTTGCGGCGGGAAGCCCGGCAGCGCAGTGCGGTCCTCCTGAATGAAGTCGACATCGGAGTCTTGGAGTACCGTCTTGAGTTCGACCATCTCGTCTCGCTCTAGCAGCGGCTTGAGGTGCCGGAACTCCCAGCGCGGGGCCCGCTCGACAAGTAGCACGCGAATCTTGGTGCGGCGGACCGTGACCGTACTCTTGAGGCTGTTGTTGTCGATCGTCGATTCCCCGACCACCGGAGTGATCGTGATCTCGTACTCTTGATCCCCTTCCGTCTGCGGGATGGTCAACAGTTCCATCGCGAACGGATTGGTCGTCGGCAGGACATCCGCTGTCGCCAGAACTTCCGGTTCGCCGACCTTCCGGAGCGTGGCCCGGACCTTTTCGTCCTTGATGCCCCAACTGCGGACCCGAGCGGTAAACAGCAGCGGGTCGCCGAGGATCGCCAGCCGCTCGACGAGGATGTCGGTCAGTTCCAGGTCGCGGTCGGGATCGCTGCTGCCCAGGCCGATGGGGAACAGCGGGATCGACTGGGACTGGGCGAGTTCGGCCGCGACGGAGAGTCGCTCACTGGCGGACCGACTGGCGACTCCGTCGGTGAGGATGACGATGCCTGCGGGGGTGGCCCCTCGGAAGTCGTCGAAGATTTTTTGCAGGCAGGGAGCAGGCCGCGTCTCGACTCCCAGCGGTCGCAGGGCGAGCAGCGACCGCTCGATGGCGGGGGCGTCCTTTCCTCCCGCCGGGTCAACGGCAGCCACCGTTTCATCAAAGGTGTAGACCTTGAGTCGGTAGCGCGCGTCGATCGTCCGCAGCAGATTCGACTGCCGGTCGAGCAGCACTGACTTGGCGAGTTCGAGGCGGCTGGCGTCGGGGAGTTTCATCTCAGTCACGCGGCGGCGGGCCTGCTCGGACAACTTCGGATCGCGGTACTGGTCGACGATCCCCATGCTGGCCGACGAATCGATCAGCACCACGAGATACGGCAGCCCCGTCCGCTGCACCGCCAGCGCCACTCCCGAGGCCATGAGCAACAGCAGACCCAGACTGACCACTCGCAGCGACGCCAGGAACCACAGCGTGCGGCGGGCAAGGCGTTTTCCCTCCTGTCGATACCGCCACGCGATCGCCAGCGCTGCGAGGACTCCCAGCGAGATGATCCCGCCCGGCAACGCCCCGGCTGAGGTGTCGTGAGTGACGACCTCCCACGCCGTGCCTTGCCCGGCGTCGGCGGGATGCAGGTGGAGGTAGCGTTCGATGAGCTGGTGGAGGGGGGGCACGGGAGTCGGGAGTCGGGAGACGGGAGACGGGAGACGG
>JAYTFV010000032.1:0-4063 GCA_043734065.1 Planctomycetota bacterium | reverse complement strand
CACGGCAACGCACTGTTTCACAGTGCGTTGGTTTTCAGTCGTCAGTCATCAGTTTTCAGTCAGAGAAGAGTTGCCCAACTTCACAAAGTACGTTGCCGTCAACCTTTTTCTCACCGCGTTGACTCCGAGCCGCGCCCCCTTGAGAATCCCGGTCTTCTCTTCTTGGAATCGGAAAGGGTGCGGAACTTCATGTGTGGCATCGCCGGGGCAGCTTGGACTCGTCGCGCGGCGGCGATCGACTCGGTGATTTTGCGCCGCATGACGGACCTCATCGTCCATCGCGGGCCGGACGCCGAAGGCCAGCACATCGCCGCGGCCTCGGGGAATGCCGAAGCCGGGGTGGCCCTCGGGTTTCGCCGCCTGTCGATCATTGATCTCTCCACCGGCAACCAGCCACTGTCGAACGAAGACGGCAGCGTGTGGATCGCCTTTAACGGAGAAATCTACAACTACGTGGAGCTGCGAGAGGAGTTGCTGGCGAAGGGGCACCGATTCGCCACACATTCCGACACCGAGGTGATCGTCCATGCCTATGAAGAGTACGGGATCGAGTGCCTGCAGAAGTTCCGGGGGATGTTTGCGTTCGCGCTGTGGGACGACCGGAACGAGCGGCTGGTGCTGGCCCGCGATCGGCTCGGCAAGAAGCCGCTGTACTATCGGCAGGAGTCCGACCGCCTGAGCTTCGGCAGCGAACTGAAGACCCTGCTGCAAATTCCCGGGGCCCCGCGCGAGGTCGACCCGCAGGCCATCGACCTGTTCCTGACGTATCAATACGTGCCGCACCCGCGCACGATCATGAAGGGCTACCGCAAGCTCCCGCCCGCGCACTACGCCGTCTATGAGAAGGGGCAGCTGTCGGTCGCCCGGTACTGGACGCCGCCGTACCGATCGGATGTGACGCACTCGTTCGCCGATCCCTCGCTCGCTGATTCGGCCCAGTGGAGCCATGCCGACTGGCAGGCCAAGCTGCGCGAGACGCTGACGGAGGCGGTGCGGCTCCGCATGCGGTCGGATGTGCCACTGGGGGCGTTCCTGTCGGGCGGGATCGACTCGACGATCATCTCGGGGCTGATGCAGTCGCTCTCGTCGCGACCGATCCTCACGTTCTCGATCGGCTTCAACATTGAGAAGTTCGACGAGCGCCAATACGCCCGCGAGGCGGCCAAACTCCTCGGCACCGATCATCAGGAGTACGTCGTCGAGCCGTCGGCCCTCGACACGCTTCCCGAACTGATCTGGCATTACGATGAGCCATTCGGCGATAGCTCGGCCATCCCCACGATGTATCTCTCGCGGGTGACACGAGAGAAGGTCACGGTGGCCCTGTCGGGCGATGGCGGGGACGAACTCTTCGCGGGGTACGATCGCCATCAGGCGGTGTTGCTGGCGGGACAGATCGACCGACTGCCGGGATTTGTGCGGTCGATCTGCGGTTGGCCGCTGTGGCAGATGATTCCATCGAGGGTGGAACAGAAGTCGTTCCGGCGCCGCGTCAAGCGCTTCCTGGCGGGGATGGCGGAATCGCCCGAACGCCGTTATCTCAAGTGGATCGGGATCTTCGACACCGACGCCCGCTCGCGTCTGTACTCGACCGAGTTCGCTGCCCAACTGAACAACTTCGACTCCGCGGAGTTCCTGCTCGACGCCTACCAACTCTGCCCCGACCGCGACTTCATCACGCGGACCACAGCTGTCGATGTGCAGACCTACCTGCCGTGTGACATCCTCACCAAGGTCGACATCGCCAGCATGGCCGCCAGCCTCGAAGCCCGCTCGCCGTTCCTCGATCATCATGTCGTCGAACTGGCCGCCCGCATGCCAATCGATCTGAAGTTCGAACGCGGGCGAGGCAAGAAGATCCTCGTCGACACGTTCCATGACCTGCTCCCCGCCTCGATCCAGACCCGCAAGAAGATGGGCTTCGGCGTCCCCATCGACCACTGGTTCCGAGGGGAGCTGCGCTCCTTGGTCGAGGAGTCCCTGCTCTCCCCGCAATCGCTCGCCCGAGGCTACTTCAACCCGCAGGTCATCCGCGAATTGGTCGACCAGCACACCAGCGGCCAGTTCGACCACAGCTACCGGCTGTGGAATCTGATGGTCCTGGAACACTGGCACCGGACGTATCTCGATCCGTCCAGTCCGCCCACCGGGCCGGTGCAGAGCTTGGGGTAATGCCACACTTGGCCTACGACAGCGCCAGGAACGAAGCTCTCGGATCGGCTTCGAATGCAATGATATCCGCAAGGTGATCTAGCAAGTGTTCGACAACATCCTGTGTTGCACAGTTTCCAAGCCGGACCCAAACCACCTTAGGAGGGAATCCTAATAAGACAGCTCGCTGCTGGAAGTCCGTGTCTTTCGAGACAATCAGAAAGCCAGATTCTGCTGCATATTTCCAGATAAGGGGATCAGATGCCGCAGCCATTTCCACATCTCGTACATGCTGCGAGCCGGGAAACTCCACAGCCAGAAGGTTGACGAGTCGATGGGACAGGTTCTGGTCAAACAAGAGTTTCATCTCGGGTGATCCGGAGAGTCACGGGCCTGGACGAAACGCCTTGCGGTACTCCCCCGGGAAGGACGAGGCGGAGAGTTCTTGCGTCCACCAGTCGTGGTGAATCTGACATCCTTCGTCTAACACTTTATTCACTCGAGGCTGACGGACACGCCTGGAAAGGTCGATGAGGTATCCGGATTGTCGAGAAGGGACTTGCGGGGAATATCGAAATATTTCCCGACGCGCATCGGGAAATAGTTGCCTATTCGACTCGGAAAGACGGTTGACAGCCCCTGCCGCTCGACTGTCCGGCACTTGGTGACGGCGACACCCGGTATTGTCCTGGCGGGCAGTACAATCCATCACTGACTGACGCGAGTAGGACGCTCGAAGTGGATGAGGTTGGGAAAAGTCCTGATCAAACATGAGTCTCATTTCAGCGGAATAACTCGTAGTCGCCGCTCACGATCCGCAGCGAACGCCAAGCAGGCCCGAATATCTTCTTCCGTCAAGTCAGGGAAATCGGCGAGGATTTCCTCGTTCGACATTCCGGAAGCCATGTACTCCAGAACGTCCTGCACGGTCATGCGCAGGCCACGAATACACGGCTGGCCGCTCCGCTTGTCGGGCTCAATCGTGATGAGGTGCGAGTAGTCCATACAGTCACAGTATCCCGAGGACTGGTGAAGGTCAATCACGACCTTGGGCTTTCACGTGGCGACCGCGATTCCATCGTGGCCCAGATGATGGTGTCCGCGGTTGTGGGAACTCGGACTTCAGTCAGGACAGGGGAGCTGGCATTCCCCTCGGGGTTGCTACACTGCCAGAAGATACCCCACTCAGTAGTTCGCGAGATTGTCGTTCAGTCATCACGCGCAGAGACAGGGAGGACCGTCATTGATGAAGAAGTCTCACACAGAGCCACCGCCTGGGGAGAAGCCGGTTGCAGCTTGGTTCGTATATCTCCTGCGGTGCCGAGACGATTCCCTCTACACGGGGATTACCACGGATCTGGCGAGGCGATTGAAACAGCACAATCGCGGGACGGCCTCACGCTATACGCGGAGCCGCCTGCCCGTGGTGCTGGTCTACCGGGAACATCAGGTCAGCCGCAGCCTGGCCTTGAAACGAGAGTTGGCGATCAAGGGCCTGTCAAAAAAAGAAAAAGACTCGCTCGTCCAATCGGCGGGGCCGATCAGACTGCGAGTCGAAACCAACTGATTTTTCACAGGCTCCGGAAACTCTCAGCGGTTGAGCAACAAACCGCCGGAGGCTCCAAGCTGTCATGAGAACTATGCCAACTTCACGTTTTCGGCACATGGTCCCTTCGGACCCTGACCTTCGGTGTAGGAGACTCGCTGTCCTTCGTGCAGTTCTTCGAAACGGACACCCTGCAGGCTCTTCGAGTGGAAGAACAGATCCTTCGAGCCATTCGTGTTGATGAATCCAAAACCCTTGTCGGTCAACTTCTTGATCGTGCCTTCGGCCATGCTTGCAATCCTGTGTGTCTGCTTGGACGGACGTCACCCGGCAAGAGGTTGCCAAATGTCCGCCATCCCTGTTGGG
>JAYTFV010000031.1:0-7678 GCA_043734065.1 Planctomycetota bacterium | reverse complement strand
AGAAGGGCGCAAAGGCAGCAAAGAAACTTCGAATGGAACCCTTTGCGACCTTGGCGTCCTTCTGTTCAAATCAAATCGGGAAGTTGTTTCGGACCAGTTTCTTACTTGTCGTTTGGATTCAGGAACACAAACGTCAATCCGGCGACCAGACCACCGGCCAGATCGGCGACGATGTGAATCCAGATCGAGGGCAAATGGATCAGCCCCATCACCCCATCACCGATCGCCACAGCGGGGTTGAACGCGCCTCCGGAAATCGATCCGACGGCAAACGCCCCGGTCAGCACTGTGAAGCCGATGGCCAGACCATAGAAGGAGTTGCCCGCATTGGCCTTCGCGGTCGCGACGTTCAGCACGACATAGGCCAGCGCGAACGTGAACAGGAACTCCGCCAGCAGGGCCTTGAGCATGTCCGCCGGAGCCTTGGCGGGGAGGGTGGGACTCCCCACGAGGTATATCGCGACCCCGGCTGCCAGCAGGGCACCCAGAATTTGGGCGACCCAGTACGGCAGGACTTCCCCCCACGGGAGACGCCCCCGAATCGCCACGGCCAGCGTCACGGCGGGGTTGTAATGCGCCCCGGACAGATGACCTCCCGCGAAGACCATCACCATCAGGGCTGAGCCAATCGCCAGCGGCGGGATGATCCCAAAGCTAGAGGCCCCCGAGAGGATGACCGTGCATCCAATGGTCAGGACCAGGAAGAAGGTTCCGATCGCTTCAGTCAACAGCTTGCGAGGCAGCATGGGTTTCTCACTTCAAGAGAGGGTCGGCAGAGGGAGTGAAACGAACCGCAGAGTCGCGGTCCACGGACTGTCGGCAGTCGAGACTCGATGCCGGGCATGTCAACACAGGGAGTCAATGCCCATTGACGGCGAGTCTACTCACTCCATAGGACTCCGGCAAATCGCCGTTGAGCGTTGAGCGACGGAGGAGAGGAGAGGAGGAGAGGAGAGGAGAGGAGAATGAGTAGGGAGCGAGTTCCTCTGACCCTCAACCCTCAACCCTCAACCCTCAACCCTCAACGTTCTTCTCAATGCACCACGGTTCCCAGCGGTTCCCCGGCGATGGCCCGCTGGATGTTCCCTTCTTTGCGGTAGTTGAACACCACAATCGGAATCTTCCCCTCCATGCAGTGCAGGATCGCCGTCGGGTCCATCACTTGCAGCCCCTGCCGCAGGAAGTCCTGGTAAGAGATTTCCGAGTAGCGGACCGCATGCGGGTTCTTCTCCGGGTCTTCCGAGTAGACCCCGTCGACCTTGGTGGCCTTCAGCAGCACATCTGCATCGATCTCGCGGGCGCGGAGGGCAGCTGCGGTGTCGGTGGTGACGAAGGGGCTGCCGGTGCCTCCGGCGAGGATCACGACTCGGCCCTTTTCGAGGTGGCGGATGCAGCGGCGGCGGATGAACGGCTCGGCGACGACCTCCATGCGGATGGCGGTTTGCAGGCGGGTGGGAACGCCTTCGTACTCCAAGGCGTCCTGGAGGGCCAGCCCGTTGATGCAGGTGGCCAGCATCCCCATATAGTGGGCGGTCGACTGCTGCACCGCTCCGCTGTTGGCCGAGAACTGTTTACCGCGGAGGATGTTTCCCCCCCCCGTGACGATAGCGACCTGCACCCCGGCCTCGACCAGGGTCTTGATCTGCTTCGAGATGCCGGAGACCTCGGGCATCGAGATGCCGCCCTCGCGGTTGCGGCAGAAGCTTTCGCCACTGAGCTTGAGGATGACACGCTTGTAGGCCGGTTGAAACGACATGGGACTCCCTCCTGGATGCAGATCGCGGACTTGTCGAACTCGCCGGATCGGGAGTTCGGTGCAATGACGCGCGGAGCATAGCGTATTGCGACAACTCCTGAAAACGGGAGGGGAGAGGGGAGAGGAGAGAGGGGGAGACAAGGAGACAGAGAGAAGTCCACACGGCTGGTGCGTGTCGCATGTCGGCGAATCGAGATTCCAACGCCTGTCTCCCGATCTCCCAGTCTCCCCCACTCCGTTGTCTCCCCCACTCCCCATCTCCCCACTCCCTCCCCTCTGCGGATCATGCCGAATCCCCGGACGGTGCGTGCGGCACGGGAGACGCCGAAGACGCCTCCTCTGACGAATAGCGCAAGCACCCGGTCGGGCAGCCTCGCACCTCCAGGAATTCCCCGCGAGGCCCGCGTCCCAGGCGTGAGGTCGCCCCGCTCCTGCCGATCAGGACTGGAGACCGGGCGATCCCAAGTGTCGGCGCGTGCGGGGGCTGTGCCGGTACACGCCGCAGGTCCGAATTGTTCGGTCTGATCCTCAAATTCGTCACGAGTCGCCGTGATTTGCGTGGACCAGCCGTTGCTTTCCGTGGCGACGGTGCGACCTGCGTAGAATTCGGCACGGGTGGAGTTCCTGCTCCATTTTCCCTCCCCAGTGAGACATACAGTGGAAGCGGACGGAGTTATGTCTCGGGGTCACTTTCAGTGGCCTCATGGTCAAGGGTGACAGAACGGTCGAAGTTGAGGTTGCCATGCCACGCCAAAATGCTCTTCTGCGGTTGTACCGACAACTCCTCGCTCAGCGGGGCGAGTTGCAGCGTCAGTTGGACTTGGATATCTCCCATGCCGGAGACTCTGGCAGCGCGATGGGTGACTCGGCCGACATGGCCAACGACGATGTCGAGCGCGAACTGAGTTCCCAGTTGGCGTCCCTCGAAAGCCGAGAACTGGAACAAACGGAGGCGGCGATCCTGGCCTTGCAGGAGGGGCGCTACGGCACTTGCGAAGAGTGTCACAACTCAATCCCGATCGCCCGCTTGCAGGCTCTCCCGCACTCGACGACCTGCATTGACTGCCAGCGCAGCGAAGAACGCGGGGGACGCAAAAAGGGGGCTCGCACCAACTGGACCACCGCCTGGCGCGACGAAGTCCGAGCCATTGATGTCGCCACCACACTGGAAAACTTGAGCATCCCACTCGACCGTTGATTCGCCGATTTGCTCAGAGGCCGAAGAATCACACGGTCGAATGGGGCAGGGGGCAGGGAGTACATGATGAAAGACCGAAAACCGCTCATCGTCGGAACCGCTGTGGTTGTGGGTCTGGTGGTGGCGGCCTTGGCCATGCCCGGAATCTCTGCTCCTCCCGCCAAGGCCCAGGCTCCCTCAGCGGGACGGGTCCGCGACGTGCTGCCGCGCGGCGTCCTGGACGACGCGGGCGAACAATTGGCCCGTATCGCAGCTCATGTCCAGGGATCGGTCGTCCACATCGAAAGCAAGCGCGAGGGCCGCAACGGCGGGACCATTGAGGAAACCGGCTCGGGCATCATCATGCGGAGTACCCGCTCGCCCAAGCTGTTTGTCGTGACGAACCGGCATGTGATTCGCGGCTCCACCTCCAAACGGATTCGGATCAAACTGCAAGATGGGCAGATCACGCACCCGACTGAGGTGATCGAGGACGCTCCGACGGATGTGGCGGTGCTACTGCTGGCGGAGACGAATCTGAACTCGTCCGGGTGGGGCGACAGCGACAACCTCGACATCGGGCACATGGTGCTGGCGATGGGGAGTCCGTTCGGACTGAGCCAGTCAGTGACGCTGGGGATCATTAGTGCCAAGGGACGACGTTCCCTGGTCCTCGGCGACAAGGGTGAGGATGTCATCAACCAGGACTTCCTGCAAACCGACGCCGCCATCAATCCCGGCAACAGCGGTGGGCCGCTGGTCGATCTGCAAGGCCGCGTCATCGGCATCAACACCGCCATCGCTTCGCAAGGCGGCGGCAACGAAGGGATCGGCTTCAGCATCCCCAGCAACCTCTGTCGTCAAGTCGTCGAGCAACTGCTCGAACATGGGCGTGTCCAACGAGCCTTTCTCGGCGTACGCCTCGACGAGGAGTTCGACGATGCCGCCGCCACTCGGCTGCGCCTCACGAAAGTGCAGGGAGCCCGCGTGGTCCAGGTCTACGGAGACACCCCGGCGGAGGTGGCGGGCCTGCAAATTGACGATGTGGTCCTGACGTTCGACGGCCAGAAGATTGAGGACCAGAGCCACCTGATTCACCTGGTGAGCCTGACTCCAGTCAACAAGACCGTGCGGATGGAGGTGCTGCGCGAGGGCTCCAAGGTCACCGTCGATGTCCGGCTGACGGAGCGGAAACCGTCCACGACCAGCCAGCGGGAGGACCAACCAGGCCCGTTCCAAATGAACTCGTTCTCCGAACGCCGCGTGCGGCCCACCGGCCTGACGGTCGTGTCCCTCGACGCCTCGTTATCAGTGCAGGTCGGCTGTCGTCCTGGAATTCGCGGCGTCCTGGTCACGCATTGCCAGAGCTGCGTCGAGGATCTGGACACGTTGCACCTGTACGATGTGATCGAGGAGGTCGGTCGTCTGCCGGTCCACGAACCCGCCGACTTGGAACGGATTCTGGCCGATGCCTCCGGCCCGTTGCTGCTCAAAGTCAGCCGGACCGTGGCCGGGGAGACCGAGACCCGTCTGATTCTCTGGCACTCCAGCGGCAGCCCGAAGACCGAATAACAGGCAGCTCAGCCATTTCTGTGGAAAGTGTGGTATGGGCGTCCTCGCCCATGCGACTGGTGGGTATGAAGAACTTGGGCGGGACGCCCAAGCCACAGAATCGGCGTTTCTCATTTTTTTCTGAGATGACGCTGGAGTAATGACGGGGCCACCGGTTAAGTTTTAGCTTGCGCGATGGCTCGTCTGTGTTTCATTCCGGGCTTGTTTTGAGTCACTGCCCGCAACCCTGTCAATTCTGAAAAGGCATCTCGCCATGGCGAACGAGGCAAAACCGACAGGCGAACAGCCCTGTCCCGATTGCGGAGAAATGGTCCGACCCAACTCCGTACGCTGCTGGAACTGCGGCGGCTTCATGCGCAAGGATATGGCCGTCAAGTTCCAGCAAATGCAGCTAAACCCCAAGCCTCTGACTTATCTGGAGATGAGCGAGAAGGACATGGGGACGCTGCCGCTGGCGGGCGATGATGACGACGACTTCGAGCTGTCGGTTCCGATGTCGCAGTCGTCGACCTTTACGATCCCGCCGGTGAGTCCCGGTGGTTCGTCCGGGCAGATGCGGATCCAGCCCCCGAAAGACATGTCGGACATCCCGTCGCTGTCCCTGTCGCCGCTGAGCCCACTCGGCGGAGTGTTCGGAGCCTCGGACGATTCTTCGTCGCTGCCCTCGCTCACTCCGCTCGGTACGGCCCCTCCCCAGTCCGTGCGGCCCAAGTCCGAAGACGACGCCCTGTTCGACATGGTCACTCAGGACGTGTCCGAATCCGAACAGCGCAAGAAGAAACGCCGCCCGAACAGCCTCGCGGGCGGCGTCCGCACGGCCACCGGCGGATTCATCATCTATTGCCCCTATGGCTGTCGTTTCGAGGTCAAGGACTCGCATCGCGGCATGCAGGGCCGCTGCCCCCGCTGCCGCGCTCCGTTCACGGTCCCGATCGATCCGCCCGATTACTCGGTCGCCAAGAAACCGGGCGAGGCCGGAACTGCTGCTGGTGCGGCCACTGGTCCGCAGGATGCCGCCGGAGCCTTCTCCGGCTGGATGAAGGATCTGCACCTGCACACCGTCAGTCCCGACAAGCTCAAGCTCAAAGCGGACAGCCTGCTCAAGGAGTACGTCGAATACGATGTCGGGTTTGCGGACGATCAGATGCTGCTTGTGAACATCGCTCCCAAGAAGGCGGGCGGGTTGTTCGGCGGCGGCGGGGGCGACAAGAAGAAGCCCGAAGCCCGCGACGCGATGCTTCAGCACCTGAAGGACGGTAAGCCGATCGCGGAACTCCCCGGCTCGGACAAGCAGGTCTTCTCCGCCGATCAGGTCCGCCACATTCGCATCGTCCAGCCCGTCACCAACCGCGCCGAATCGCTCTTCGCCGGCATCCCCGTCTTCGGGTCCGGTCGCATGGCCGTGCACCTGCCGTACACGGACGACCCGAACGCGTTGCCTCAGTATCTGTCGTTCAGCCTGTCCGAGTTCCGCGTCTTCGCCAAGACGCTGCAAGAGCGATACGGTCTGGCGGGCTTCGGGGCCACCTGCGGGGCTCCACTTGAAGACACCTTCGACGAGTTCCCCTGTCACATCACCAAGGGGCCAATCCGCGTCCTGCGGAATCTCGACTACTACAAGGCCGACCCGACCTTCAAACTCGCCCCGGTCGGCTACCAGTGCAGTGCCTGCAAAGTCACCCTCAGCGAGGAGGGCCGTGCCAAGGACAGCCTCGGCGGCAAGGACGGCAAGGCCCTCGCCAAGGCCAAATGCCCCAAGTGCCAGCAAAAGTTCGGCGACCTCCAACTCCTCTCCTTCGCCCCCGCCACTGCTCCCGATCCCGCCGCCAAACCGTAGGCGATGTCGCTCCGCGACTCGCACTTCGGATGCGAGGGGTCAGACACTTCGCGATCGATCGTTCGTTCGTTTCCGGGGACCACGTCGCTCGCCACGTCTGAACCGATCCCGTTCGGAATGGGGCTGCCAACCCGGACGGGGAGCGGTATGATGCGTGCCGACACGAATACTGGGGAGACCGCCATGAGCATGACTGTCGCTGCGCTGACTCCTGACGAGTTGCAGACGTTGCTGGATGATGGGCACGAATATGAACTCGTCGATGGCGAGGCCGTGAGGTTGAATATGAGCCTGGAGTCGAGTTGGATCGCAGGTGAGATTTTGCACTTGCTCAGGCTGGCGATGCGGCGACGCGGTTGGGTCTATCCCGTCGATGCGGGGTTCCAGTGTTTTGCGGATGACCCTCAGATGGTCCGCAAGCCCGATGTCGCGCTGATTCTCCGCGAACGGCAACCCCACGGCCCGTCTCCCGAGGGGTATTGCCGGATCGCCCCCGATCTCGTCGTCGAGGTGGTCTCGCCCAACGATGTCGCGCGGGATGTCCACGACAAGATCGAGCTCTGGCTGCGAGCGGGCGTGCAGCAGGTGTGGGTCGTGTGGCCCTCCACGCGCACCGTCGAAGTTCACACCGAGGCGGAAATCACCCGCCTGAAGGGGCGGGACGAGTTGACCGCCGGAGCGTTGATACCCGATTTTCGCTGTGCCGTGGCGGATCTGTTTCCGCAGGTCTAGCTCCGAAGTTGAGACCTCGGGGCCCTGACTCGCATCCCTCGTCGGCGACACCCAACTCCTCACCTTCGCCCCCCCTGGAAGCCCCCCCGGGGTGGCCCAGGTTGCCGCTTTGGGCTACCTGGGTGACGAAGGAACAAGAGGTTACAACAGAGGTGGCTCGCGATCAGACCGCTTGTGCCAAGGCACACCGATAGGCTCCAAAGCGAGCCAACCGGTGCCACCCAACGGGGTGATTTGCGACACTCCGCGCCGAAGCCGACAGAGGAACCAGGAACGCCACAGACACCAGACGACGGTCACAGCCCACAGCCCACAGCCCACAGCCCACAGCCCACAGCCTACAGCCCACAGCCCACAGCCACTGCCACTGCCCCATGTCGTTGGCCCCAGGAGAGGATGGGTCCACAGATGGCACAGATTGCACAGATTCCGAGGGGGCCGGAGGCCTCCAGCTTTCTGTCTGAATCTGTGGTAATCCGCGAAATCTGTGGACCCAGTCTGGCTTGCGCTGTGCGTGTGGTGCATTCGATGAGGCTGGGTCTGTGGACCTCTCCGGAGTCCCTGTCGGCATCCGCGCGGAGTGTCTGATTTGCGGGTGCAATTC
>JAYTFV010000030.1:0-5027 GCA_043734065.1 Planctomycetota bacterium | reverse complement strand
CTCTTCAGGAACTTCACAACGGATGCCAACATGTCTCTATCCTCTCGAATGACGGCTGCGGTGTCTCTCACGCACCACAACCCACTTGAATCGTGACCTCGACGAAGGACATCCCCCGCCGACCCACAATCCGATTTCCCCTGGAGTCGAGTCCACCCGTTGCCGGGTGGACAAGGTTCCGTTCGTGGTCGACCATCTGTTTCATCAGGCGGTCACTCTCGGAACACACAAAAGTAGGTCAGGTAGGGGAGAGGTCAAAAAATACTTTTGGAGATTCTGGAGAAACGTTGAGGGCTGGCCGCTTCCCCAACCCTCAAACCTCAGCCCTCAACCCCCCTCCTCAATGCAAACAACCGTCCTGCGGAGCCACAGCTCGGCAGGACGGTTGCAAGGATCGCCATCCACGGACCCGGAGATCCGCTATGATTCATGTCAGATTGTTTTTGACCACGTTGAACTTGGCATTCACGTTGGTGCCCACAGCCTTGATGGAGGTGATGCACACCATCACGATCAATGCCAGCATGACCGCGTACTCGACGGCGGTTGGACCTTCATCATCTTCCAGGAATCTCTTGACGCTGTTCAACATTTTCGCCCCCGATCTGTGTGATGATGATCACGATGCCTGCGACCGTGACCCGAGGAATGCCCCCCCCCGCGCCACGAGGCCCGGCTCTTGCATTCCAGCAATCTGTGTGTGTTGGTACTCTTCCAGACAAGAACGAATGTGTCGAGAAATGCACCACTCTGATAAAACCTAGACCACACTGGCTCGCTTTCCAGCAGGAATCCGTGAAGTTTGTCAGATCGATAAAATCGATAAGTCGGTGGGCACTCTTGGATCGATGGATCGACCGGAGATTCGTTACAGTGTGAATCTCTGACAACGTCCAATCCGCCTCCAGGAGTGCCTGTGACTTCCGCCCCTCTCGATGTCGCCAGCCGTCTGTTCAGCGAACTGCGTCAGGTCGCTCTGCTGCGATCGACTCTCGGCCTGCTCGCCTGGGACGAGCAGACGCTCATGCCCCCCGGAGGTGCCGAACACCGAGCCAATCAATCGGCGCAGATTGCGGGACTGGCTCATGAGCGCGGCACTCGACCCGAGATCGGTGACCTGTTCCAGCAATTGAATGACGAGGCAGCGCTCGGCGGCCCCGATTCGATCATCGCGGCCAACGTCCGCGAGGCCCGCCGTAAATACGACCGCGCCCGCAAGCTCGACCAGTCGCTCGTCGAGGAACTGTCCCGCTGTGCCACACTTGCTCAACAAGCGTGGGTCGCTGCCAAGAAGTCTCAGGACTTCAAACAGTTCCTCCCCTGGCTGGAGAAGACGATCAGTCTGAAGCGGCAGGAGGCCCAAGCTGTCGGAGCCGAGTCGGGCGTCCTGTACGATGCCCTCCTCGACGACTACGAACCCGGCGCGCTGACCTCCGACATCCAGCGTGTCTTCACCTCCCTTCGCCGGGAACTGGTCCCGCTGGTCTCGGCCATCCGCGATTCCAGTCGCCGCCCCGACACGTCCATCCTGACCCGCTCCTACCCCATCCCCACCCAGGCCAGCTTCGCCGCGCGGGCCGCCGCGGCCATTGGCTTCGACTTCGAGCGTGGTCGGCTCGACACCTCCGCCCATCCGTTCTGTAGCGGGATCGGCCCCGGCGATTGCCGCTTGACGACACGATATAACGTGCATCATTTTCCGGGGGCGTTCTTCGGCGTCCTGCACGAAGCCGGGCACGGCATCTACGAGCAGGGTCTCGACCCCGCCCAGTTCGGTCTCGCCTGCGGAGACGCGGCCTCCCTCGGCATTCACGAGTCACAGTCCCGCATGTGGGAGAACCTCGTCGGTCGCAGCCGCGCCTTCTGGGAATACTTCTACCCCCAGGCCCAGTCGGCCTTCCCCGAGGCTCTCGGCAGCACCTCCCTCGACGACTTCCACTTCGCCATCAACGATGTCCAGCCCTCGTGGATTCGCGTCGAGGCCGATGAGGTGACGTACAACCTGCACATCATGCTGCGGTTTGACCTGGAACAGGCCCTCGTCAGCGGCGACCTGCCACCCGCCGATGTCCCCGCAGCCTGGAACGAACGGTTCCGCGAATACTTCGGCATGACGCCGCCGAACGATGCGTTGGGGTGCCTGCAAGATGTCCACTGGAGTGCGGGGCTGCTGGGGTACTTCCCGACGTATGCGCTGGGCAACATGTACGCCTCGCAGTTCTTCGAGCAGGCCAAGACCGAACTGGGCGACCTGTCAACGATGTTCGCGCGCGGCGAGTTCCGACCTCTTAGGGAGTGGCTGAACCAGAAGATCCACCGCCACGGTATGCACCACCGGGCCTCGGTTCTGGTGGAACAGGTCACCGGCCGACCGCTCTCCGCCGAGCCGCTGTTGACGCATTTGCGAACCCGCTTTGCCCCGCTGTTCGGGGTGTAGTGCGGAGCGAAGAAGCCGTCAGCGGTCAGCCGTCAGCGATCAGCCAGAAGGAAGCCCATCGGTTGCAACCGGTGGTCTTTTCGCTCCTCCCCTCCCTCCTCCTCCCCTCCCTCCTTCGCAATGCCCTACCGCATCGCCATGCTCGGCACCGGTGAGTTCGCCCTGCCCAGCTTCCAAGCCCTCGCCGACTCACACCACACCGTCGTCGGACTGGTGACGCAACCCGATCGGTTCGATGCCCGAGGTCGCGTCCATGCCAACGTCATGAAGGACTTCGCCACCGCGCGCGGCATCCCGGTTCTTCAACCCACGAACATCAACACCGAGGAGAGCCTCGACCAACTCCGATCGCTGCACGCCGACCTGTTCATGGTGGCGGCCTACGGGCAGATTCTGTCTGCGGATGTTATCAACGTCCCATCGCGCGGAGCGTACAACCTGCACGCTTCGTTGCTGCCCAAGTACCGCGGCGCAGCTCCGATTCAGTATGCCGTCTGGAAAGGCGAGACCGAGACCGGCGTCTCGATCTTCAAGATCGAACCGAAACTCGACGCCGGGCCGATCCTCGCGACCGTCCAGACCCCCATCGACCCGCGCGAGACAGCCGGGGAACTGGAGGTGCGACTGGCCGACCTCGTCGCCCCGGTCACGCTCCAGTTCCTCCACGATCTCGAACGGGGACAGCTCACCGGCACGATGCAGGACCAGTCCCTCGTCACCAAAGCCCCCAAGCTCAAGAAGGAATTCGGAGCCATCGACTGGTTCCAAACCGTCCGCCAGATCGACTGCCAAGTCCGCGCCATGCAGCCGTGGCCCATGCCGTACTCCTTCCTCAAGATCGAGGGCCGCCCCCCGCTACGTGTCCTGATCCCCGAAGTCGGTCCCGTCTCTTCCTCTGATACCAGCGACTACTCTCCCGGCACGATCGTCCACAACGACGGCAAATCCCTCCGCGTGAAATGCGCCGACGGCAGCCTCTCGATCGAACGCCTCCAACCCGTCGGCAAACGCCCGATGGCCATCGCCGAATTCCTGCGAGGCTACCCCGCTGTCGTCGGCAGCCGGTTCACCCCCACCGAGTGAGCGGCCCGGTGTTTGTCGCCTTTTTCTCCGAAAAAGGACGCTCTTTTGCGGAGCAAAAGGCGACACAGTGAGCAGCCCACCCCTTCGATTGTCACCCCGTCTCCCGCCCGCCATCATACCTCCCAACCTCCTCCCCTCCCTCCTCCTCCCCTCGCCCCCTTCCCACCATGCCCGTCCGCTACGCCATCATCGGAGCCGGTGCCGTCTCCGATTACCACCACGTCCCCGGGATTCGCCTCGACCAGCGGTCCGAACTCGTGGCCATCTGTGACCCCAACGAAGCTCTGCTCCAGCAGCGGGTCAAGGATTGGGGCATCTCGAAGATCACGCCGAAGTACCAGGACATCGCCAGCGATCCCGACATCGACGCAGTGATCATCGCGACTCCGAACTTCACCCATCACGAGATCGTCCTGGCCTGTGCGAAGGGCGGGAAGCACATGATGTGCGAGAAGCCGCTGGGGCTGAACTTCGAGCAGTCGGCAGAGATGTTCCGGGCAGCTCGCGATAACAATCTCAAGCATATGACGGCGTTCACTTACCGCTTCGCCCCGTCGATGAGGTATCTGCGGCACCTCGTCCACACCGGAGCCCTCGGCGAGATCCGGCACTTCCGCAGCCAGCGGTTCCTCGACTGGCCCGAGACCAGCTGGGGCTGGCGGCAGTACAAGCATCTGGCCGGGGCGGGGGATCTGTTCGACATGACGATCCACCGCATCGACTTTGCGATGGACCTGTGCGGGCCGATCGAGTCGATCACCGGAGCCGTCGCGACCTTCGCCCCGCGCACGACGACCGCCGATGGCAAGCCGTGCGAGCCGTCCAACGTCGATGACTGGTCCGCGCTCATTGGCCGCTTCAAGAGCGGAGCCGTCGGCGTCTGGGAAGGGACCACGTTGGCGAAGGGGCACCACAACAACGGCTTCGGCTGGGAGTGGGCCGAGATCAACGGATCCGAAGGATCGGCTGTGTACCGACTGACCGAGCCAAACACGATTCTGATGGGCAAGCACGGCGGGACGATGGAAACGGTCCCCGTCCCGCGCGAGTTCCTCGTGATTGAGGGCAGCGCCCGCAACCCGGATGAAGGCGTGCCGAGTACGGTGTTCCGGTACGACCTCGTGTACGAGTTGACCTCCGCCATCGTCGAAGACCGACCGGCAGTGCCGGGGTTCGACCACGGGGCCGTGGCGCAGGGCGTCGCCGATGCGGTGCTGGAATCGGCGGAGAAGAAGACGTGGGTCGATGTCGCCCATCAGTTGGGATAACCCAGCGAGCGCTCCCACTGATTCCCGGCCCCGAAGGGGTGCCCAGGGCGGAGCCCTGGGAACTCGAATGCCAAACAGACCCCCAAGGCCCAACGGGCCGTGACCCGAATGAGAATATCCTGCAATGGCACGGAATCGGGCGGGACGAGAGGTTTGGAATTGAAGAGGTGGCGGCCCGTTGGGCCTTGAGGGGGTGATCGGGCCATGCGTTCCCAGGGCTTCGCCCTGGGCTTTCGAGT
>JAYTFV010000029.1:0-7679 GCA_043734065.1 Planctomycetota bacterium | reverse complement strand
CCCAACATCATCACCGCCACACGACAACACAAACTCCAACTCAAACAGCACCTTACGCTCGCCATGTAAAAATACTTAACGGCGTTGCCCGTTGGGGTAGATCCCTCTCAAACCGGATCTCCCCAAGGTTGCCGCGAAGCGCGGCAACCCAGGGCTGTGAGACGCAACTCCTTCGGAGTCAAGACAGGCTGTGTTCATCGCGGTCGAGTGATTCATCGCGAACGAGCGACAGCGCAATTCGGTTTGGGTTGCGGGCCATGCCCGCGCTGTACTACTAACGTTTTGTTTCTTCGCCGGGCGCGAAGATTTTACATGGCCAGTTTGGCGAGTTTTTGGGTGCTGGTTTGTTGGGCGATTTGCAGGGCCGTGATCGTTTGGCGGCCGGGGTCGGTCAGGATGTAGCGATGAGTCTTCGGACCTTTTTGGATCAGGCCGTGGCCCCGCAGCAGGCGGAGCAGGCGGGTGATTTTGTTCGACTGGCGGCGGGCTTCGTTCGCGGGGACGTCTGGCGCGGAACCCGTGTCGTCGCCGAACAGCAGCGGGCGGAGGTTGCGGTTGCGGAAGCCGTTCAGCGCGAACTCGCCGCGGATCACGGCCGCGAGCAGTCTGTTGTCGCCGGGGCTGGTTCGCGGAATTGCAAATGCAGGCGGTTGCAGGGCCCGCACCCGGCGGCCGTGCCATTCGGTCGGCTGGCAAATCGGGCGGACGGTGTCGCCCAGCGGCTGGTCGTATTCGACCGCGGCCAGGGTTTCCAGGTCACGCTCGTTCGACTTCTGGCTGATCTCGGCGCGGCGGTGCAGGTCGGCCACGCCCTGGCGCAGACGCAGCCACTGTTTCTTTCCGGTGGAGTCCCCCTCCTTCGCGCGATCGACCTTCATGTCGCGCGGGTTGTTGATCGTGGTTTCGACTCGCAGCACCGACTGCTGCTTGTCGTACATCTTGATCGAGTTGCGGTTGATCGCCTGTTTGACGCGGGTTCCCTCGGGCCGCGTGAGGGTCGAGCTGACGATCTCGCGGGTCGTGTTCCGATGCACGACGGGGGCCTGCCCGAGGAACCGCAGCACGGTCTTCGCTTCTCGGACGGGGCGGCTGCCGAACGTCGTCGTCGCGTGGCGCAGCAGGTTCGGGTCGACGCGGGCCAGCGCGGCGGGCGAACGGAACAGCACGTCGGTGGCCCATTCGGTCTCCTCCGCCGACCAGTAGTAGTTCAGCGGCGGCGCGGTGAACATCATCCGGTGCGCGGGATGCCACCGCGTGACGAGACCGTCCAGCAGGCCGCTCCAGTTCGTCTGCAACTGCCGCGACAACAGCGTCTGAGCCCGCGCCAGGTCGTCCACATCGACGAAGCAGTTGTCGCGCTGATCGAAGCCGATCGCGGCCTGCGTCAGTTGTCGCGCCAGCCAGTCGCGACCGTTCAGACAGACGTGAATCGAGAACGGCACCCACATCTGCAACCGCCGGTGCATCAGCCCCAGTTGCGGGTCCAGCACGTAAAAATAGCGGTGCGAACTTGCCGGACAGGGATCGCAGGACCAGCTTCTGTGCCGCGCGGTTCCCGCCCACGCTGAAGGTCTGACACGGCTCGACACACTTCAGCACCGCGATCAGCCCCCCGGTCACGTTGTCCGCCCGCGCGATGTCCAGCACCCGCGTCTCCTTCCGTTCCCGGCTGCTCTCCAGATCAACCTCGGGCCGGCCCGCCGCCTCGGCCAACCGCTCGGTCGCCCCGGCGATCTGCTCCGTCAACTCCATCGTCCAGTCCTTAAACTTCCTGAGCAACACCCGCATGGTTCCCAAATACGACCCCACCCCCCGCAGGCTGGCCCGCCACCGAAGCGTCCCGCGAAACCGCACCCGATCCCACCCCGACAACGTCCCCTTGATTTCCGACGGCATCCGCTGGAGAAATGCATGCATGGCGTGAGTCCTGTGAAGCTGATTGAGGAGTTTGTAACCACCTTCAATCTACCAACGGGGCTCACGCCTTTGTCCTTTCACTTCGGTTGCGGCTGAACGAAGTGAAGCCGCGCTGGGAACTCCGGCACACGTCCGCCACGCTGATCCGTGATCGGTTCGGCAGCGACGCGGCCCAGGCCGTTCTGGGGCACTCCAAGCCTGACATGACGGCCCATTACACGTCACAAACGATTGCACTCGCCGTGGCCACGGCCGAGAAGATTGGATAGCCAGATTTGTTCCTTCACGGGGAGACATTTCCATGAGGACAGCGCCCCCATCGAGCAGCGAAACCGATCGTGTTTCGCGAATGAATGATTTCGTCAATGCGAGTCTCTTGTTGGACGAGTGGCTCGATTGGATGCCGTCACTGTGCGGGCAGGTTGAGGGATTCGAAGAGCCGTTCTTTGTGCGATCCCGGATTCCACGATTGGCACTCGTCCCCCGCCTGGAACCGCCGCCCGACGAGGAGGATCGCAATCGGGTGGTCGCGTACGGCCTCTCCTTTTTCGCTGGGTGGCACGATCCGGTCCGAGACGCCGTTTCCACCTGGTCGCACCTGTTGATCGTCTCATCGGGGTCCGCGGGTGCTGTGCGGTCGTCCCTGATCCGCGAGGTCGATCCCTCGACAGGGGAAAGCACGCTCTGGATGAGCGTCCCGAATTCCGTGGTGGATCCCTCGGAACACGAGGCCGTACTGGGGTGGTTTGCGGTGTTTGCTGATCACGTCCGAATCCTCCGCCTCCCGACACTGTTCAATCCGGACAGCGGCGTGTTTCACGACAACCGTTGTTGGCACGGTGCCCCTCGCTTCGAGTCGCGTTTTGAAAGCTGGTCATGGAACCGAAACGATGCGGCGCGACTGGCAGCCATCATGGAATGTGAACGTCGCATTCTTTTCCAGGCGTGGAAGCACAAAGCGACAGCGGAATCACTCCCGGAGTACCGCGAACTGTGGTACCGGGACCGAAGGTTGAGTCAGGCTGTCGTGGAGACGATTGGAAAACTCTCGGAGATGGATCGCGAAATTTTGAGCCGCCTGTTAAGCGCGCAGCCTCAAACGACGGATCAACTGAGCCATTCCATTGATGGACCAAACTCGACCCCATCCGGCAGCCTCACCAGATCATTGAAGGGGCTGAAAGCCTTGGAGTGCATCCAATCTGGCGGACGCGGGAGACCCTCTGCTGGCTACTGCCTGAAGGATTTGGGCATGCAGGTCGCCGACGCACTCCGGCAAATGGCACCCCCGTCGAGCGTCCAAAATCCGTCCTGAGATTTGGCATTTATTCAGCGTGCGGTCGGACGTTCACACCAGAGGTGACTCTCCGGTGCGATCAACGCGAACGTGAGTTCAGCAGCAGATGGTGAAAGCGCACATCGACCCACACAAGTCGGCCGTGCAGAAGGCTTGTTGATCTGCGTCCGTCAACTATCCGTACCACCAGCGGACGCACCGTTCGATCGGGCGTTTTCGAATGCCGACAGTCGACGATCCATCCTGGGACCAAATCTGACTTACGGCCAACTCTACCGCACCGTCTCCTCCTTTCCGGTCGGTGCCGACACGAATTGAATCCGGAATCGCAGACCTCCCAGACGCACGGCGACCCGCCGCCACAGATCCTCGTTCGTGATCGGCAGGCCGTCGGATCGATACCATCGCCGATGGTGTGATGCCAACAGCAGCCGCGCCACCCCGTCCTCCAGATAATGTGAATCCGTGACAATCTCGACGGGCCGCAATGCGAGCCGTCGATCGTGAGCCAACTGCTCCAGACCCCGGATGAGGGCCTGAAGAGCCAACCGGTTTGCTGTGGCGTTGGTCATAACCCGCGACTCAATCTGATGTCGCCGCTGATCCCCTTCAGATATTTGAACTGCCCACCCGCCGATCCCGCTCGGCAGGCAGACACTGTTGACGATCATGACCGAAGAGGCATCGGTCTCGTCACCGGAAAACATGTGCAGTGGACGACCCGTGTCGTCTCGACTGCCTCGGCTGGTAGTCGCCGATTCGTGGTGGCCTCTGGCGGAGCCGTGGCCAGCAGCAGTAGTCACCATCCCAGATGCCCTGTCGGCCAACCGTAGGTGTCTCTGCAGAGTCATGTAGCGCATGTGGGATCGCTGCCAGGCCCGCAGCAACTCGTCGTTGCTCGGTGTCTCGCCCATCCCGAGTTCACGGGCTGTCGCCATTATTTGACGGAATACGCGTTGGTGGTCTTCGTTATGGTAGGACGGACCGAGTTGATCGATGACGCCCATGATGACCTCGTGGGTCACCAGGGCCCCATCTGCCTCGGCCAGTGCTGCCGCAAGGTGGTGATGCAGCTTCTTGGGAAACTTCTCGCTGACTTGGACTGTGGCTTCGCCACCCACCAGCCCCAGGCTGTACCCGAGCCATTCGGCCCGGTGTCCTGTACGCAGGTCGGTGGTGTCAGTTTCGTGGGTTCCCTTCGTCTGCATTCCCGTAGGTTGGAGCAGTTCTGTGAGCGTTTCGTAGGCTTGTCGGGCCTCTTCCACGTTCCGGCACAGCAGCAGGATGTCATCGGCGTAGCGGATAACGGGGATGTTCGGATGGCGTCTCTTCCATTTCCGGTCGAGCACGCCGTCCAGGTAGATGTTCAGCAGCAGGGGCGAGAGCGCCCCTCCCTGCGGGACGCCCCGTTTCCTACTGTTGCCGCCGATGATCCTACCGATGAGCCGTGTAAGCCACTCTTGCCCGAGCATTGACTGCACCCGTTCGAGGAGTGGGGTGTGCGGAACCATCGTGAAGGCGTCCCGTAGGTCCGCGGAGACGAGCACGTACCGACCGGACTGGTGCATTAGTACTACAGCGCACCTTCGCATTCTTGTCCCCTCTCCCCCGGCTCTGCGGGGGAGAGGGGACCGGAAATGCGAACCTGCGCTGTAGTATTAGATGCACCGCCTTGGCGACAGCTTCAGAGCGGTCGCGGCCCGGTCGGAATCCCAGCGACAATTCGTCAAAGAGGGGATCGACCAGTGGTTGGACAGCCTGCACGATGGCCCGCTGCACCACTTGGTCCTGCCAGTCCGCGACCTCGATCGGCCGCGTCCCTTTTCCCGACGACTTGGGGATCATGATCTTCCGCACCGGTCCCGGCCGGTACGTGCCCGTCTCCAGTTCCCCGGAGAGCCTTCCCAGTTCCCTCCACATGAACTTCTGGTTATTGCGAATGAGGCGATGCAGCCGTTGGCCGTTTGGACCAGCGGCCTTGTCGCCGTTTCGCACCAAGCGCAGCGCTGCCTCCCATAACATGCGCGTATCCGCAATCCTCCCGATGCAGGTCCGGGCGATGCGGTATCGCTCGTTCCGTGACGAGAGGTCGCACCCTGAGCAATCCTGCTCATGACGCCGGAGGAAGTCCGCAGACCGCCCCTCATGGACACCGACCGGTGTCCCGCCGTCATGTTGCAGGCCGTTCGCCATCGATGATTTGCATCGTCGACGGGGGGAATCGTAGCTCAAGTTGAGTCCTGAATTATTTCTTGGGATTGTGGGGATCGATCGCGACCGGACCAAATGGCGACCGGCGGCGACACGACAGAGTCATTTGCTGGGGCACGTTGGCGGCCCCCGGACGGGATGGGACATCACTTGTTTTCCTTGGCAGAACAGGGAGCAGGAACAGTATGGTGTTGTCGTCAACAACGTGTCACTCACCGACCGCAGGCACCGGCCTGGCGGACAACGTCGCCAAGAGCATCAAGTGCCGGCTTGAGGATGTGTTTTGGCAGTCGCGTCCAGACGGCACCGGCGCGCTTGTAGGCCGCTTGCCGGCCTAGGCTGAGGGTCGCAGCCTCCCCCGAGAACCCGTCGCCCAGATCGACGAGCCGGACGGCTTTCCGTGCCAGAGCCCGCTCATCGAGCCACGACTCCAGCCACGCAGAAGCAGGTCCACCGCACGCGTTGACCAGAAACAGCGGGGCGAACGTCGGACACGCGTCTGCGGCGCTCAGCGTCATGATGCAGCGGGGCGGTAAAGGCACAGTCATGTCGTCGTGTGTGACGATCGGCCAGCCCGGCAACAACGCCGCCAGCTTGTCGGCGTGCTCGGTCACCTCGACGAGCACGACCACGTGCTGCCGATGGGCCGCCAGTGGCCGAAACGCTTCCCCGTCGTCGGAGAGCTGTCGGGCCAGGTTCGCCACGAACTGGTTGCGGCGGGAATGCCGCCAGTACACCTCTTGTTTGTCAAGTTGGAAACCACGCAGAGGGTTCTCATTCGCTCTTCGGCCGCCGAAAGTCACAGTGTGGAAGATGTGCTGGGCGCGCGGCTGGTGGCGGCCGAATTCCCAGATCATGGGGCCGATGCGGTGCAGCAACTCCGCCTTATTGTCATCGGAGATAGAATCCTGTTCCGTACGAATGAGGTACAGCCGCTCCATCGCGGGCTGTCGGCCCAGTAACTTCAGACGCTGGTGGACGCTACCCGGCCAATGCGGGACGATGACGAGCGGGAATTCCCGGTGATCGCCGGTCAGTAATGCCTGGTACGTGCTGACGACTAATCGCGATCGAGGACGTTGCCCCAATCCACGCATCAGCGTGACCGGCTCGGGGACGATTCGCTGCAACTCGTCCCCGAACACGGCGGCGGCGTCATAGGAAGGAAACGCCATCACGCAGGAAGCATCCGGGAATCCCGACGTCAATGCACGAACAAGCTGCGGCACATCTCGCGGCGACTTGACTTCGAACTGACCCGAAAAATTGAGCGAAAGGAGTTCCGGAAGGTGCCACATCGGGTCGATCAGGTGGTCGAGACGCTCGGCATCGGCGGTTGCCAGATGCGAACCGGGAGGCGCGCTGGATAGCCCGCCTCTTCGAGCCGTTTTTTCAGGTGGAAGGGGGCCCGCGTCTGGATGGCGACCGTGTCCCCTTGCAGGCGAATGATGTAGTCGAGATCCTGACGCAAGGGAACGTTCGCCTGTGGACGCATAAGATGATGCGGAAAGTGGTGTTGGATTTCATGGAATGCATCCATCGGGATGACATCGTCGTCCCGGTTGGGGGCGAACAGTTCGATCGTGTGTGCACATGGACTGTTCGCCGTGGAGGAAGCTGGCTGCGGCGTACGATGGGTCGAGCTTGATCGACGGCGATGTTCAGTCATGAACTTGTCCCGAGTGAAGAGAATTCCGGCACGATGAATTGCTGGCAGGAGGCACGGAAAAGTACCGGGGCGAAGTCCGCCAGCAGAAGCAGGACCGAAGCTAAAGCCCGCGATCCCGAAGCGCCTTGCTGGCCGCCGTAGACTGCTTACGCCGTTGTGACAATGAGACAGAAACTGGTTGCTCCTGCGCATCGTCGGAGGCGAGGAATCGCTGGATGGCCTGCCGTGAAGTCCACCTTCTGCCCCCAATCATTCCTGACTCTAACTTTCGACCACGTACCCCGACTTGTAGCCACCGCCAGATTGTCGAGAGCGCTGGTCGTCCCGGAATGTGGGACGGTGCTAACGTGATGGGGATGGGTTCTTCAGTGGCAAAGTCAATCATTGCGCCTCCCGTAATTAGCCTTGCTGGATGAGTTCCACTGGGACTAAGGAACCGGCTCGAAACAACGTCCCGTGAGCGGCCGGGCGCTAGCCCAATGGCACTTACTTTAACCAAGTAACCCGAAGCGTAAGCGAGGGAAACAAAGGGGAACGCCTCTTGTGTTTGCCCTCGCTTACGCTTCGGGTTAGTAAAGTAAGTGC
>JAYTFV010000028.1:0-5074 GCA_043734065.1 Planctomycetota bacterium | reverse complement strand
GCGAAAGGACGCTCTTTCGCGGAGCGAAAGGCGACACTCTCAGCCCCCAGCAACTCCCGACAGAGAGCGGCAAACGCCACGTCCCCCTCGCCGGTGATGACGTGATCCGACAACCGCACGATCTCCTGATCGTCGGTCTCGTAGCTCACCTCCGGGCCGCCCAGAACCACAATCACCTCCGGGGCCACCCGCTTCAGATCGGCCACCAGCCGAATCGTCTCTTCGACGTTCCAGATATACACCCCCAACCCCACAATCCGCGGCCGCTGAGCCAGGATCGCCCCCAGAATGTCCAGCGTCTGCTGGTTGATCGTGAACTCCAGCAGCACCGTTTCGTCCCGCAGCTCCCCCATGTTGGCCAGCAGATACCGCAACCCGAACGCACAGTGCGGATACTTGGCGTTCAGAGTGGCCAGGACGATGGAGGGCATGCGGGAGCGAATCGGTCGTGAGGGCAGCAGTTGAGCCGCGACGCGGAGTCTTCGAAGCGGAGCGTTCATGCCACCGGAAACGCCAGAATTCTGACGAATTCTGCGACGGCGGTGCCGGGTGCCACTGGCCAGGGCTTTGACTCGCCCGTGAGGAGACGCCTGACCACCGGGTGGACAGATTCTGGTCGCACCACGCTCGAAATCACTGGCGGTCCAGAGCGACCGCCAGTGGAACCCGGCGAGAGACTAGACTTCCGAAGTCTCGGAAGTCTTCGCGGCTGTGTGGGCCTTCCGCATCCTCCGTCAAAGCATCGACGGACTGGGGTCGTCGAACTCGGTATTGAGCATGTGCCGTCTGAGCGTCATCGGTGTGCGGTTCAGGTCCGCGGGCGCGAATGTGAACAGCGTCATGATATCTCTCTGTGTCTCTGGAGGAAGCATGTCGAGGTATGGCTCGACCATGGCGTCTCGCTGTTCTCGCGACATCCCTTCGAACTGAGGATCGATGACTCTGACTCGAATAGAGGCCAAGTTATAGCGGTAAGCATCGGCTTGCTGAAAATACTGCAGCAACAGTTTTTCGACGCTCCTCGTTTCAACAGTGCGTTTGGCTTCCCAAGAGGGCATGGTGGCTGTCGTCATGATATCTGCTCCTGAACCCATCCGTAGAGTAATCTGGCAGTGCGAAGCAAACCAATTGTCTCGCCGGTGTCTTTTCGCCCCGTCTCGTAACGGAGATCCGTCGTCCAGTCGTATCGACGCATCCTCTTGGCAACCTCGACAGTCTTCAGAACTCCTCGTTCTCTCAGCCTGTCGAACAGAAATTCCACTCGATGATAGGTCGCACCATGTGTCAATGGGTGTAGCACTGCGGGACGATCCGGCTCGGCTGTTTTCTCCAGGATCAGAGCCTTCAGGGAGCATTCCACCGAGTAGCCTCCGATGTACTGTGCTTCCAGGGTGAGTCGCAGGACTTCCATGATTTCTTCAGCTGCCGTGAGTCTCTGGAGAGACACCTTCAGGAAATCCCGAGCGGTCGTCGGCGGCATCTCTCGGCTCCTGAGTATCGTTCTGCCACTTTCCTTGCCATATTGTTTCGCGAACAACGCCTCGTGGCAAGATCATCTCGTTCATCGATCATGTGACTCGCCCACAGCGAGTCTCTCTCCAAGTATTAGAGCGGTTTCCGAATTGATAGACACCGAGGAATTCTCGAACACTGATCTTCGGGTATATTCGCCAATGGGCGTTACCAAATTCAGTCTCCAGACGCGTCAGCGAGGGGAGCCGTCAGGCAGCGTTCGGCACGGGGCGACCGACTGGCCCGGGGCTGCTATGGGGATCGAACTCCTGGAGAACATCGAGAGACGTATGCCCTCGCTGACGCGTCGGGTTGCCGGGTCTGTCACCGGACTCGTTCCACGGCGCTATGCTGCCTTTCCCCAGACTGCGGCGGGATACCGCCATTTGGCGAATGCAACCCTGATCTTCGGAATCAACCGACTATTTTTTCGGGGGCGCATATTATCTATAACCGTGAGCGGTATGAGGTGACTCCATCGCGTGTGAGTCAGTGCAAAGGCATTTAACACCGGTACGACTGTCATACGGGGCGTGTGATCGATTCACTTGGTCCTGGCGTCTTCTGCCCGTTGACGGTATTCGCGGACTGCTTTCACACTGATCGAACCCTCGCCTTCCGCGCGTTGGTAGGCCTCAATGGCCCGGCTATAGAGCCAGATGGCCTCCGGATAACGGCCTGCGGTGTAGAAGGCATTTCCATGGCTGCTCAATTCCTTCGCCACTTGGGAATCTGAGCCGAGCAGTCTCGACATCGCGGCGCGGGCAGTCAGCGTCGCCTCACCGGGGGAGTCCTGGCCCAGGTCGGCGATCACCGCCAGACCGAGTTGCGCCGGAGCGGAAAACGGATGCGGGGCGGCAGGGGTCTGGCAGGCGTTCCAAGCCTGCAAGGCTGCTTGGTAATGACCACTCGCCCGGCCCGGCTGATTCAGGAAGTGCGCCGCTCGGGCCCGATGCAGGTGGACGAATCCTCGCTCCAACGGAGGCAGCGCCGACACGTCCGCAGCTTCCAGCGTCTCCAGATGCTCCGCAGCTTCCGCTGAGGCGATCTGGGCTTCCGCCTCGGTGAGGATTGCCAGGATGCGGGTCGCGTGCGGCCCACCGTTGGGCCAGGGAATGGCGGTCATCGACCACGCCTGATTCGCAAACTGCCTGGCCTCGCTTCCATGCCCCCGCCGCAACTCGATGCGGGCCAGCATCGCCACCGTCTCGATCCCCAGCGGATGCCCGGCGGGGAGCGAGACATTCGTGATCGTCATCGCTTTCTTGACGAGAACCAACCCGCGATCGAACTCCCCCGTCTCGCTGAGAATCAACGCCTGCAACAACAGGATCGGGATCAACTTCGGATGTGAGTCACCGAGCGTCAACGTCAGTTGCTTCTGAGCCTCCGCCAGCCGGGTCAGGCTCTTCAAGATCTGCCCCATCGAGAGCTGCAACATGGCATCGAGTGCGACAGCCTGCCCATACTCCAGCGTCCCGTTCACGGCCTGCTGCTTGAGCCGTTCGATCAGGTGGGCCGATTCCGTGGTATGCCCCCGGGCCAGGTGCATCTCGACAGCTGTCGCGAGAACCGTGTGGTCCGTGGCCAAGAGAGGGAGCTTGGCCGTCGCCTTCAGCAATTTCTCGTCTGGTGCCCCAATCGAAAAATATTCCAGACGGCGAGTCGCCTCAGCCCAGTTTGTGTCAGCGATGGACTGTCGGACGAGTGCCAGACGGTAGTCCGCTTCCTTCGGGCGTACTTTGGAGTTTTCAGTGTCCAACCGTTCGTTGATGGCAGCCCACTCGGTGAGGCTGGCCGTCGCCTCATCCGGTCTGCTCAACTCCGTGAGCAGCATCGCGTGCAACGACAGGGCATCGGCGAGTCGATGATTGTTGACCTGGGCCGCGCGAAGGGCTGCGATGCCCTGCTCGATGTGTCGCACGGCCAATGCGGGCCGACCGATGTCGCGCTGGGCATGGCTCGATTCGATCGCCAGTTGAGCCAGACGCACGGGGGGGAAGTTCAGCGGGGTCAGTTCTTGCAGTGCCTCCAGGAGTCGCTGGGCTCGGAGGGGAGAGTAGCGTTGACTGCGATCCTGCTGAGCGCGAGCCCACTTCCCCAGGCCCTGAGCCAGACGCACGGGGTTGGTCGACACGGCGGAGGGAACTTTGGCTTTCAGTGCTTCGTAGGCAGTCATGGCCCGAGCGAGCGTCGCCTCAGCGTCGGGATGCTCGAGGTCGACCTGAGCCAGGGCCAGGTGGGCCAGACTGATGAACTGGCGAGGATCGCTCGCTGCCGCCGGATCGAGTTCCGCCACAGCCGCGCGCCAGGCCCGCTCGGCGAGGACATCATCCTCTTTGCTTTCCGCTTCCAGGGCTGTGGTCTGATACCCCTTCCAGACTGAATCCTCGGCTTGGCAGACCGCCGAACCGAGCCACACAACGCATGTCAGACAGAGGAGCCTGACCGTTGAACGGACCCCCAAGTCCGTTCCGCTCGCCCGAACCTGGAAGGTTGGACCACGAACTGATACCGCGTGATGCATGGCCAGCTACTTTCCCGAGGGGGCGGGGGGACTCAAGGGATCGCTCGGCGCGGACGGCTTCGGTTCCCACACGGCCTTCGCAGCCGATGACTCCAGCCAGGCAGCCAGGGCTGCGCGAGCCTTGGCTTGTGCCGACGCCGAGTCGAGTTCGGCTTTCATCAGACGCAGCAGTGCAGCGCGGTCCTCCGCATTGTCGAGCCACTGTTGGATGCGGGCCTTCTTCTCGGCGGGGAGATCGCTGCTGCCGAGCGTGGCTTGCAGTTGCTGTGTCAGTTCCTCATCCGTGCCACCAGCCAGCGGGAGCTTGAACGACGCGTCCTTCTCGAATGCCGCTCTGAGTGCGGCCACCAGGGCCGGTCCCGAGGGAGTTGCAGGGGCCGGCGGGACGATGGGAGCCTGTGGCAGCGCCTGGGCCAGGCTTTGGCGGACCTGTGGCGACTGGAGGGCCTTCACCAGTTCCTTGTTCAGCCACTCATCAAACGGCGACGGCGACTGATTCGCCACCGCGATCAAAGCCTGGTCGCTGATGACGGTCTGTGCTGGCAACTTCGCCGGACCGCCAAACCACGACCGCGTCCGATCCGACAGAAACAGGATCGCCAGCACGAACCCAGTCACCGTGGCCACCTGCCCGATGCTCCCCAATCGGAGGCGATCAAACACCTCTTCATCCAGGAAGTGCAACACCCGCACCCACGGGCTGGCCAGCCCGTTCTCGACATCGAACCGCTCCTGCTCCCCGATCTTAAACCGGGCGATCTTGAGCAGCTTGGCATTCGGGTGCCGCTTGCAGAAGCGGAGGGCGTCGCGCGATTCGGGCGAGCGGGCCCCGAACTTGACGACGCGATGCGTCATCTCTTCGGTGAACTCTTCGTCGGTCATTTCGAGATGCAGACTCATGAGGGGTTCCTCGCGATTGGAATTCTAATTGTGGGCCGTCGGACGAGTCCGACGTGTCCGAGTGAGTCGCTGGTGCCGCCGCGTTGCCCTACTCAACACCCAGCGAGCCGGGTGGCGTCAGCCCCCGGACTCTGG
>JAYTFV010000027.1:0-4036 GCA_043734065.1 Planctomycetota bacterium | reverse complement strand
TACACAGCCTGGCTGTCCCTCTGTGAACGCTTCGACTTGGCGGTTACCCGACAACCCGCATCACTCGAGGCCGAGGTGACTGGCGAGGTCTTCTCTCGTCCGACTCTCTCATTCGCGACTCTCCCCGGCTTTCGCCGGCGCACCCTGACACCTTTGTGGCTCCCACCTTTCTGGCTCCCCTCCCGTCCCTTCAGTCTGGCCTGGGCCACCTACAATGCCCTGGAAACCAAGACTTGTGTATAAGGATGAGAGTTCACCCTTGGTCCCGGTCGGCCCCGCTTGGTAGGATCAACGCTGCCCTTCTGCGGCATCCGCTGCGTCCCTTGCGAGTCCTGCTGACATGCCTCCTACGATTCACTCGGTCGGGATCGACCTCGGGACGACCTATTCGTGCATCTCCTACCTGAGTCCTCAAGGGCAGCCGATTACGCTCCCCAATGAGGAGGGGGAACTCACGACGCCGTCGGTCGTGTTGATCGATGGCGAGGATGTGGTCGTGGGGACCGAGGCGCTCCGCAATGCCGTGGCCAATCCGGACCGCGTGATCCAGCATGCCAAGCGGTTCATGGGGGACACCCGCAAGTCGTGGACGATCGACGGCCAGCGGTATACCCCGGTCGATGTCTCGGCATTTGTGGTCCGCAAGCTGCTTGATGGGGCGGAGGCGCGGCTGGGCCCGATCAAGCAGGCGGTCATTACTGTCCCGGCGCAGTTCAGCGACATTCAGCGGCAGTGGACCTCGGAGGCCGGTCGGCTGGCGGGCCTGGAGCGGGTCGACATCATCAATGAGCCGGTCGCGGCGGCGCTGTGTCATGTGCTGGGCGAGGGGAACTGGTTCGCGGAGATTGCGAACGACCAGACGGTGATGGTGTTCGACCTGGGCGGAGGGACGTTCGACCTGTCGCTGGTGAAGTACAACAAGGACAAGGTCACAGTGGTGGCCAGCGGGGGGGACTTAAACCTCGGCGGGCTGGACTGGAACAAGGCTCTGGAGGACTACGCCTGTGACGCCTTCGTCCAGGAAAGCCCCAACGACCCCCGCTATGACAAGCAGACCATGCAGGCAGTGTCCCTCGAAATCGAGCAGGCCAAGCGTAGCCTGAGCGTGCGTCCCAAGGCCACGATCTCGATGACCCACGCCGGTCGGCGGAAGGTGTTTGCCGTCGATCGGGACGAGTTCGAAAAGATGACCGCGCCGCTCGTCAAGCGCTGCGAGGAGATCACGCTCGGTCTGATGAAGGCTCAGAAGATGGGCTGGGCCAAAGTCGATGGCGTGCTGATTACCGGGGGGGCCACGCGGATGCCGATGGTCCGCTCGATGCTCAAGCGGATCAGCGGCACGACGCTGAACTCCACGCTCTCGCCGGACCAGTCGATTTCGAACGGGGCGGCCTACTACGCGGGGATGCTGCTGAGCGGGGAGAAGTTCGCCAGTTCGTTCCTCAATCGCCAGGCGACCGCGCGGCTGGCCCGGTTCAAACAGCAGAGCGTCAACGCCCGCGAGCTGGGGATTCTGGTCCGCGATACGAAGACGGGGCACAAGATTCCGCACTATCTGATCCCGGCCAACACGCCGCTGCCGTGTGCGTTTAAGCAGTCGTTCGGCACGGTCAACACCAACCAGCGCCGCGTGCATTTGCATATCGTGGAGAGTGGCACCTCGGGCGATCATCCGTTCGTGGAACTGGGGGCCTGCACCGTGGAGGATCTGCCGCCGAACCTGCCGGTGAATACTGCCATCGAAGTGACCATTAATTACGACGAGCAGGCCCGCGTGCATGTCACGGCCCGAGAACTGGCCAGCGGTAAGGAGGCCCGCGTCTCGATCGTGCGTCTGGAAAACGTGATCAGCCAGACCCTGCCCGATGTCCCTGACCCGAAGAATACCCCCGAGCCGGTCGCCCCCGGTCAGCCTGTCAAGGTCCGCAATTCGAAGGACAAGGAGAAACCGAAACCGGTGGCCTCGGTCTTCCAGCCTTCCAGCAATACCACGCCGGCTGGCAACTCGGTCGAAGTGGACTCGACCGCGAAGACGCAGCGGATGCCTGTTCCGCCCAAGCCGGGAGTGCGACCGGTCGTGGTGAAGAAGGCGACCCCCGCTGAGGAAGCCTTGCAAGATGTCTCCGAGGTGATCCGGTTCCCCACGATGATGCCGAAGGGAGCCAGCCCGTCCGCTCCGCCGGTGAAGCCGGGTCGACCGACGGCCCCTCCGGCGGCTGCGGTGTCGAAGCCGTTGGCTCCGGTGAAGGCCCCGGCCCCCGCTGCGACGAAGCCCCCGCCGGTGCCGCCGGTGTCCCAAGTCCGCTCTGCCTCTGCCCCGCCCACGTCAGCCGCGAAGAAGCCGAGCACGCCCTCGGGCCGCGTGCTGGAACACGCCGAACGCCCGATGCCGCTGTGCAACAAATGCGGCGAGTTGCTTGTACGCGGCCAGTGTTCAGCGTGCGGTAAGCAGACCGCAGCCACCAAAACACCCCCGGCCCCGACTTCCAAACCCGGCGCCAAGAAGCCGACGAAGCCGCCGAGCAAATCGGGCGAGGAAGAGTTCTGGGATGTGGCCGAGTAGGCGACTGTAGGACGGGCCCCTTTGGCCCGTCCGCCCCCGCCCGTAGGATGGGCAATCCTGCCCGTCCCTCTTCGCCGCGAAAGCAGCGGCGGGGCGTACGAATTGAACGATGCACAGGACAAGGACATGAATCGCCTCAATACCTTTGCTCTCCTTTCAATCGCAATCCTTCTGGTTGTTTCTGGTATTCGACATTCTGCGGCAACAAGCGTAGATATCCAGTACACGATCTACAACGCGGTCATGTGCTTTGTCGTCGTGATCTGTGCGGGAGGAATTGCATGCGTTTCGGCGAGCCACTCGTCACAAACGGCCCGCAACTATTCGATACTTGTGGCTGTCCTTGCAGTCGTTATCGCCGCGACGCCCATCGCCGCCACGTCCTACCGCACGAAGACAACGATCTCACGCCTTTCGGATCTGTATTCCAACCTGTCCCAGCCAGGCCCGCCTTTTCCAGAACCTTCAGATATCAACTGGGGAAATCCCACCGGCGTCATGATCTCTCACGGATACTGGGTCTCAGACGACAAACAAACATTCGAGGTCTTCTATCACGATAGTTCTGATTCGTTCACAATGGCGTACCCGACAGGTCAATGGGAGTGGCGTCCTAACCAATACCAAGGGCCTGATTCCAAGCCACGGGTTGGGACGATACAGAAGTGACATTTCTGGTCTGTACGTCAATGGGGTATCGGGGCAGAAATGTCACTGAACTCGTACACCGATTCTGAAGATGCTCTATCGCATCACGTCGCCTCGGAACTCATTCGGGAAACTGAATCGGTTCAGGCCGGAACATTTCCTGCGCAGCTCGACGCACTGCCAGAACGTAGACCGTCTGACCCTTGATCGTGAAGACCTCGCGGTAGCTGGGACGCGATCCCAATCCGATCAGCTTGTCTCGGATCACAGAGGCGAAATCACAGTTCTCTGCGGAAAGCGAATGGCTCTCGGGAGCCTCAGAGAGCGATTTCAGTTGTTCGTGAATGGCGTCGAACCATCGAATCGCTTGCGTCACATCGTGATGTTCCGCCCACCACCGGGCATTGGCTTCAATCTCCGACTCTGCTCTTGGCAGGATGACAACGCGGTAGGTCATGGTGCCCGAGCGAAGTCCAAACGATTCCGCATGTCATGAAAAGATTGATCGAGAGGTTGACCTGCCCCAGCTTCTAACTGAGCCAATCCTTCAGCAATCGCATCGTGATTCTGCTGGCGGCGCAGGGCATCCATGGCTTGGGAATGAGTGTCACAATCGACAATCACGTACCGGCGCTGCGTAACCGGATCGACGACCTCCAATTCTCGGTCGCCGGTCGCGTGCAGGGCAGCTGCCAGTTCTGTGTTGAGTTTTGCGATCATGGAATCATCATAACTCAACTTGCGAGGTCTGTCAGGAGGGCCGTTGGAGTCCAGGCTTGAGCCTGCTCTTGGCCCCGAAGAGCAGCCTGAAGGCTGGACTCCAAC
>JAYTFV010000026.1:0-3273 GCA_043734065.1 Planctomycetota bacterium | reverse complement strand
GAGGGCGAGGCTCCTGCCGAGCCGCGAACCAGGGGACACGTCGACTCGCGCTTGCGGTTCGGCAGGAGCCTCGCCCTCCCGTGGCGGCTCGAACGATTACGGAGCCGCTGGCACCGGCGTCGGCGCAGCCCCCTTCTTCGGGCGGCTCTGCACGCGTTCGAGCGTATCGAAATACTTCTTGATCCCCTCGTGGTAGCCGGGCGGGGCTTGCTCTTTTTCGATGGCTTCGTCGGTGCCCTGCTTGATGTCGGTGATGATCGCCTGGTACTTCGCTTCCATGTCCTTGGCGTCGGAGTTGGGGGCGTCCTTGGTCTTCATCGAGAGCAGGATCTTGCCCTTCTTGATGGCGGTCTTGGTCTTCTCGGTCTGGAACTTGGTCTTGGCCGCATCGTCCTCGGGAGCCTTGCCACCCTTGCCGATCCCCTGGCCTCCGAGACCATCTCCGTCCCCGTCACCACCTTCGCCTTCCCCCGGACCATCACCCTCTCCCTGACCCTCTTTCCCCTCGCCCGCCATCTGCCCCATGATCTGGTCATAGAGCTGTTGATAGTCTTCCATCGTGGTGGCATCGGCGGCCATTTCGCCGTCGAGTTGCTCTTCGCTGTTGAGCTTCTTGGCATTGGCGATGTTCTCGAGGGCTTTTTCCAACTGCTCCAGATCGCGAGCCGATTGGGCGAGTTCCTTGAGTTCCATCTTGGCCAGTTCCATCGACTCCTTGGCCGCGTCGAGGGCCTCGGTCGACATGTTTGGCTTGTCGCCCGCCTTTTGGAGTTGGTCCAGCGCCCGCTCCAGCGCGGCCTGCATCCCCTTCGATCCCGCCTTCTTCCCCGCCATCTTGGCCATGTCGTCCATCTTCTTCTTCAGCTGCTGGGCCATCTCCGATTTCTTGAGCGGGTCGGTCTCTTTCATGAGCCGCTCCAGTTCTTCCTTCATGCTGTCCATCTTCTTGAGCATCTCTTCAGGCTTCCCCTGTTCCAACCCAGCCAGCAACTTCCGAAACTCTTCTGTATGCTCGCTGCCAAATTGCTGGGCCGCATCGAGGTTCTTCTTGAGGTCTTTCAGGGCGTTGTTCGTGTTGCGGAACTGTTCGCCGATGATCTTCTGGTTTTCGTTGAGCTTCTTTTCGTTCGGAACCGGCTCCGCCTTCTTCATCGCCTTGAGGTCTTTGGCCAGCTTATCGAGGGCCTTCTCGACATCTTCCGAGACCTTGGCATCGGAGTCCTTCTCCTTCAGGGCCTGCTTGCGAATCTCCGTGGCCTTCTTGCTTTCCTGGATCGCCTCGATCACCTTCTGCTGCTCTTTGGCAATGAGCTGTTTGCCGAACGGGTCAAGGCTCGGCAGGAAGTACGCCGCGACCGCCAGACAGGCCAGCAGCAGCGCGCTGCCGAACCGCCGACCACAACGCGGGTTCTCGGTCGGGTCGAGGGACAGCACCTTCACCGGGTCGATCTTGGTCGCCTTGTCTTCGGCATCACGAGTGACCAAGGGTTGATACTGTCCCGCCGTCTGAGCGATGCGAGTCACCGTGAGATACAGGTCGTTCGTGTCGCACACCGAGTCGACCTTGCGAGCCGACTCCACCAGCCCCGGCATCCTCGCGAAGAGTAGTCCGAACACGAACGACGCTGCTGGGACAGCGAGCAATACCGCCTTGATCCACGAGTTCGCCAAGTCCGCCGACATCGCACCGGTCAGACGCACTGTCGCGGCAAACGCCAGCCCCAAGCCCGCCAGCACCAGGAAGCTGACATATGCCGCCCAACCCAACCGGACCAGATATATCCGCTGGCCGACACGCTTCAGCAGCGACGCCGATTGCGGACACGCCACTTGTTGGAGATCAGTCATGGCACACTCATAGAGACAAACCCAGTGGCATAGGCTTCCAGCCTGTCATCGGGCCGGGGCGACAGGCTGAAAGTCTCTCCCACGGGCCGGACGACAGGCGGGAAGCCTCTCCCACGATCAAGCATCTTCGAACACCCACTGAGAGACTTATCGACACTCAGTAGTTCCGCAGACTCTCAAGCTACGCGGAAACTCTACCCGATGTGGGCGCGAATTGCAATCAGCAGTGAACACACGAACACACCCGTGTGTGCGTCCCCACTGTCGGCGGCGATGTCGGAAGAGGCGGGCTGCCCCTTTGTCGGCGATTTCTCCGAAATCGCCGGGCCGACCCTCGCCGTAAAGAACCATTCCCAGCGCAGCCTCCGAGCCGCCAGCAACACGGAACACCCAGCGCAGCCTCAAGCCGCAACCGAACCCGAAGCGTCAGCGAAGGCGTACGTCTCTCGATATTCTCTCGGAGCTCGACCCTCCATAGATAGAACCCCCGGGCCAGTCGGTCGCCCCCGCGTCGAAGGCTGCCTGGCAGCTCCCCTCGCTAGACGCGTCGGGTGACTGAATTTGGGACTGCCAATCGGCGAATGCACCCCAGCCAACGAGGCGTTGAAGCGTCGGGAGACAGAATTCAGCATGTTCAGCCGTGAGGGGGGCTGCTACCATCGAGAGGATCACGGACAGTCGTGCCACTCCCCCCAATGATGATGTCTCTGCGAATGAAAGGGGCGGTCATGCTGATGCATCTCGTCCCGCTGACCGGCGGGCCTACGATTCCCATCGACAAGCCGATCCTGTTCTTCGGACGCCAGACCGAATGCGATGTCGTCTTACTCAACAGTCGCAAGGTCTCGCGAAAGCATTGCTGTATTGCCCAAATCGATGACCACCTGGTGGTCCGCGACCTGGGAAGTATGAACGGCGTGCGGGTCAACGAGAAGCCGGTGTTGAAGGAATCCCATATCGCAGTGGGTGATGTGGTTCATATTGGGGATGTCGGGTACCGCCTGGAATTGCGAACCCCCGAGAAGAAGTCCCTGCCCCCCCTGGGGATGGCTAAGAAGCCCACCCCGGCGGCCAGCTTCAAAGCGGCTCCGCCCCCAGCCCCGGCAGGCAAGCCTTCGCGACGGGTCGATCCGAAGTTCCTCAGTCAGGACTTACCCGTGGCCATCCCGGACGAAGAGATCGACTTCGTGGTCGAAGAGACACAGCGGAAGATCAAACCTGCCCCGCCTGCTAAACCTGCTCCACAGTCGAAACGCCCGAAGCACGATGAAGTCCTGGAGCTGGATGACATTGATATTATCGAGGATTGAACCGACCAGCCACTACTGCCTCATCCAGTCTTAATCACGGGGTACAGCCGCTTCAACTTGGTACGGGCGTCGGTGATCTTGAATTGCCAGTCGACGCCGCGTTGTTTGGCGTTGG
>JAYTFV010000025.1:0-1642 GCA_043734065.1 Planctomycetota bacterium | reverse complement strand
CTCGCTTCATTGAACTGCACGCCTGTGCGCCGCCATTTTCATCCAGATTTTCCCCCGGCCCGCGCCACCGTTTTCAACCGGGCTCAACAGCGTCCCGGCACAGTTGAAGGCGACGTACAACCAGTAGTCGCCCTTGATCCGCTGAGCTGTTTTGTACTCGTTCGAGCTGAGGGCCACCACGCCGACGCCCGCGCGGCCCTTGACCTCGATGAATCGCACTTCGATGAAGGTCTTGGGATCTTCGGGGTGTGCTCGGCGGGAGATCAGATCGAACCCCCGGTTCTCGGACTCGACGCTCTCCACCACGCAGCCACGAGCCTCTTCGTGCTGAATGGCCAGCTGGACGGCGATGCGTTCGATCTCATCATCCCGGACCATCGGGGCCAGCTGAGGACTAGTCCGCTCGGGATGCGGAACAACCCAAGCGCGCCCGAGATGCGTGATGTCGGCCACCGCACAGTGGCGTTCCAGCTCGAGTTCCTTGCGCCGGGACTCTAACCGGGTGTTGAGGTCGTCGAGGTGTTGTTCGGCTTGGGAGATGATCCCATCGAGTCCGGCGACCGTCTGCCCCTCGATCTGGCGGTTGAGGTATTCGCCCAGCTGATTGTTCTGGCGGTCAATTAGTGAATTGAGGCTGATCTCGACATGTTTCGCGATCCGGGCGACTTCCTGTTCCCGAGAGGCGGCTTCCTTGCGGCCCCAGGGTTCGAGGGCCGTCTGGTAGAGGAACACTTCGACCCGCCCCCGCTCGGGAATCGGATCGTTCGGAACCGCCGTTCCTATTGGGGAGGGCGTGACATCATGCAGAATCGTCGGCTCGTGGACCCGCATTTCCCCGGCGATGGAGGTTTCGACCGCGAACAGCCGCCGGTGCAAGGCCCGGTTGCGACCGTCCTTGATCGAGGCTGCGAAGACATCGAGGAGTGCGGGCTGGGTGCGATGCAGGTCGTAAAAGACCGCGCCGCGGCGCATGGCCTCTTCCGTCCGGGCCAGCACGTCGGACCGCACCGTCTCGAACAGCGGATGACCGGGCGTCACCCACTCCAGCGTGGCGTCGGCCTTGAGGTATTCCTTGTCAAAGACAATCTTGCCGTACTCGCGACCGATTCGTCCGAACCGTTCTTCCTGGCGGTCGCCGATCTGCAGCAGGTGTCGGGGAACTCGCCCGATGCGATAGATGGAGCAGGTCGATCCAGCTGCGGGCTTGTGGTCGACCGGCTTGGGATGCAGCCCAGTTTCGGGAGCGGCATCGACGAAGAACTGCTCGATGACCTCGGGCACCAGTCGCCGCTCTTTGGCTTCCGCCGATTTGCCGACGATCGCCGATAGGTTGAGTTCCTTTTTCGCCAGACCTTCGAGGGTTGATTCCGTGATCTCGCGGAACCGTTCGGGGCTAACGTCGCGGACGATTCGGTCCTGGATCTGGTGCTCGTCCGTTTGGCGGGCATACATTTCCCGGAACAGCTTCTCCAACAGATTTGACGGGAAGACCTCACCGACAACATCGAAGACCTGATCGCTGCCGAGGTCTTCGCGAATCTCCTTCAGGCGCTCGATCAGCGTCTGCAGCACCCGGCCTTCGCGGGTATTCTGGGCCACGAAATTGAAGACGAGGCAGTTCATCTCTTGGCCGTAGCGGTGG
>JAYTFV010000024.1:0-5948 GCA_043734065.1 Planctomycetota bacterium | reverse complement strand
GAGGTCATCAGCTTGACCACCTCGACGGTCTCCTCCCGCAGCACGCCGGTGTAGGCCAGCCCGTCGTCAGTGACGAGAACCACGGTATCGAACCCCTTGGCGATCTTCGCATTCGGCAGCAGGATCGACTCCAACAGTTCCAGTCGGGGCTTGCTCTTCTTCTCGGGAGTCAGACCGACCGCCGACAGGTCCGGTCCCGCTGTGCCGCCCTGGTCGCCGACCTTGTGGCAGCGACGGCACGAGGCTGCGGCGTTGCCGAAGAAGACTTCGCGGCCGCGCTCGGCGTCGCCGCCGGAGAGGCACTCTTGGTGACCGGCGAGGACATCGGCTGGGGGGCGGGTCTGGAGATAGCTCGCGAGGGAGGCGCTCAGAGCCTGCGACTTCCGGGCCTCGACCGCCTCCATGAGATCGAGTTCCACCTCGGGAGCGAGCTTCCCCGCTGCGAGCGTCTTCAGTTGCGTGGCGAGCACGGCTTCGGCTGTCGCCGACTTCAGATCGCCCAGCACGCGGACTGCCGACTGTTGCTCGCCCGGCGTGCCATGAATCAAGACCGCCTCGAACTCCAGGACGGCACGCTCGGCGTTAATGGTGGACAGCAGTCGGCGAGCTTCGGAGCGCAGGGACGGTTCGCTGTCCTTCAGCCCCGTGTCGACCGCCGTGGGGAGCAGCGGACTCTTCAAGGCCCCGAGTGCTTTCAGGCATTCGACTCGGACCTTCGAGGACTGCTCCTTGTCCGCCAGCAGCTTGGCCAGTTCGGGGCCGACTTCGGTGATGCCATATTTTGAGGCGAGCTTCACGCCCTCGGTGCGAACTTTGACACTCCCCGCGAGCAGCGATCCGAGGGCCGACTGCACCGCTCCTCGCACGGGAGCTGCGTCCCGCGCGGCGAGCGGGCGATGTTCGTTGGTCACGCGGTCGAGGACCGGCGGCTGGGCCCACTCCATCAGCTCGGCGATGGCCTCCAGACGCAGGGCTTCGGAGGTCCGAGTCGAGGCCGCCAGGTTGGCGATCCGCTGGGCTCCCTCGACCTGACCGAGACGGTAGTTGGCGTTCATCACCCGACGGAGCAGTGGCTCGGAATCGAGCGGCTGGTCGGCGAGTTTGGCCAGCGCGGGCAGGGCTTCCGCAATCGGCAGGTCATGAATCGCCCGCGCCGCCTCGACCACAATGTCGAGGTCCCCATCAGTCAGGAATCGGGCAATCTCCGGGTCCGACCACCGCCGCATCGCCAGCAACACGCCGAGTCGCACCGACCGCGAACCGTGTGTCGCATGCTGCTTCACAACGAAGTGATCCGCCGCACCGACCAATCCCATGACAGCGGCGTGGCGGAGCATGGGGTCATTGTCTTGGTTGGTGGCCAGCAGATCGATCAGCGCGGGGACAGCCTCGTTCGACTTGAGGTGGCCGAGCGCGATGGCGGCGAAGAACTGCTCGCGGGCGGTGCCTTTCTGGACCATGCCGACGAGGAGCGTTTCGGCCTCCTTGAGTTTCAGTTCGCCCGCAACCTTGGCGGCTTGAGCGCGAACTTCCGCATCCTTCGACGTGAGAGCGCACACAATCCCCGGTGTCACGACCGATCCCGCGCGGCCCAACTGCCACAGCCCCCACAAGGCGTGAATCTGGGCCAGTTGCGGCTGTTCAGTGTTGAGAGTCTGGACCAGAACGGCGAATTCGTTCCGCTTCGCCAACTCGAATTGGGCGAGTTGCCGAACGCGGCGGTCGGCGTGCCCGAGAAGCTGGGCGACTTCGGCCACCGGCTTGGCAGTCAGTCCCTCGGCCATGAGCTTCGCGACCTGTTGCGTGGCCTCTCCGGAAGATGCCTTGTCGGTGAACGTATACAGCCGTCCCTTGCCCGCCCCGTTCCAGCCATCGACCCAATCGCTGACCATCAGTCGGCCATCGGGCGTGAAATCGACATCGGTGGCGAGGATGTGTTCGAGATACCAGTGCGAATCGACCAGCTTGAAGCTGGCCCCCTGCGGCTCGCAGGCGAACGAACGGATACCGCTGTTGGCGGCCTGGCCCCGGAAATCGGCGAGGAAGAAGTGCCCCTTGTACCGCTCGGGGAGGCCCGTGCCGGGATAAGACACCAACCCCGACGGACCATCGGCCACGTTTAAAATCGGCGGAATGTTGCAGGCCGGTTGCACTGCGGTCGTCGCGGCGTCCTCGCGGTAGGGATGCCAGATGTGTTCGCGATTCCACGGACCGCGATTGTCGGCGTACTGGTAATACATTCGCCAGCCGGTGTCGCCGCCTTCGACCACATACACCCAGCGGGCCTTGTCCCCGCCATCGGAATTGTTGTCCCCGGTAAAGAGATTGCCGAAGTCGTCGAACGCCAGCTCCTGCGGATTACGGAGTCCGAAGGCGAAGACCTCCAGATGGCTCCCATCCAGGTCGCAACGGAACACCGCTCCCGTATCGGGTCGGTGCAAGAGTTGTCCTTCTTTATTCGTCACGTGATAGCCCCGGTCGCCCAGGCTGAAGTAGATCCGCCCGTCCGGTCCGAGTTGCAGCCCGTGCATGTCGTGCCCGCGAAAGGCGACCCGCACGCCGAACCCATCGGCCAGCACTTCCTTCGCGTCGGCCTTCCCATCGCCGTTCGTATCCCGCAGCTTCCACAGCTTCGGAATGCAAGTATAGAACACGTCTCCGTTGTGGATCAGCACACCCGCCCCGGTGCCGTCCTCGATCGCGTGAAAGCCCTCAGCGAAGAGGGTCGCCGAATCGGCCACGCCATCGCCGTCGGTGTCCTCGATCAGCCGCAGCCGGTCCTGCTCCTTGGTGTAGTCATTGGCCTTGTCGCCGAGGTACTTGCGGTACATCGCCACCCGCTCATCGACGGTTTGCAGCGACAGATCATCGAGGAGCCAGTTCATGTGCCCCCGGTTGTCCTCGACCCCCTTGCCTTGGCGGAAGGTCTCGCAGACGTAGACCTTCCCCGTGTTATCGATGCCGAACACGACCGGATTGGCAAGTAATGGCTCGGCGGCGAAAAGCTTGGTCTCGACACCAGTGGGCACCTTGAAGCCGCTAATCGCGAGCTTGCCCTCCTCCGAGGCCACAGCAATCGGCGGGGCATATTCCTCCGCCGCCCGAGCCGCACCGCACACAGCGAAGCCCATCGAAACCATCACTACGCCTGCACGCAGAGTCGAATTCATCACGAACCATTTCCCGAAAGGAGCCCGAGCCAGACGCTCCACTGTAGGCGGTTCGGGCGTGGGAGAGCAACAAACACGCCGTATCAGAAGTCGTGGCGTGTATGCATCTCAACCATCTGTGCCCCGACCCCGAAGGGGTCACGCCCCGTAGCCCAGGGTTACCGTCGCAGCGGGAAACCCTGGGTTTGCGACCGATTTTTCGAGATTCAACCCCAACGGGGTTGCGCCATCTGTGGGACGCAACCCTGTTGGGGTTGATGAGAATACCCGGTCCGTTCACCCAGGGTCTTCCGCTGCGCGGCCGACCCTGGGCTACAAGGCGAGACCCCGTTGGGGTCGATATCCTGGCGAATGCTCAATCCACCAATGTTTGAGACGCACACACAGTCGCCAGAATTCTGCCGTTGCTGATGAAACGCGGTCAGAAGTCTCACGACTTCTGCTATGGAATCCCCGTTTCGGCTTCACATCCATCCCATCAGATGGTATTGATACATCGTTGAGTTCACACACCGGAGGCGGCCCATGCTGACATTGTTCGACGGCCAAGGCAGATCGCGACGCGAATTCCTGAAGGCGGGCACCTGGGGACTCGGCGGCGCACTCTTGCCGTGGCTCGGGTCGCAGAGGTCCATCGGCAGCGACCTGAACCACCTGCTGACCGGGCGCTCGGTCGTGTTTCTGTTCCTCCAAGGCGGGCCGAGTCAGATCGAGACCTTCGATCCCAAGATGACGGCTCCCGGCGGGATTTGCAGCGTCACTGGCGAGGTCGCGACCAAGCTGCCGGGGGTGACGTTTGGCAGCACGTTCACGCGGCTGGCTTCGCGGGCGGACCGGTTCTCGGTCGTCCGCTCGTTTCATACGGGGGACGCGAATCACGACATCAAGCCGATCGTGGGGAAGGCGTCGGGAGGGGCCAATCTGGGGTCGCTGTATTCGCGGATCGCCGGGCAGAATCGGCCTCAGAGTGGCATGCCGACGAATGTGATGCTCTTCCCGCAGGCGGCTGTTCCCGAAGCGGAGCCAGGGGAGAAATCCTTCGGCGACTTTCAGTCGGCGGGTGGACTCGGCAGCGGATACGCTCCGTTCACCCCCAGTTCCTCCGGAGCGATGCAGGAGAACCTCAAGCTCAAGCTGCCGCTCGATCGCCTCGACGACCGGCGGACACTTCTTACGGGCTTGGATCAGTTAAAAGGGGGGCTTGACAAGGCGGGTCTCGGCACGGGAGTCGATGCCGTCCGGCAGCAGGCGTTCGACACCCTGCTCGGCGGGGTCTCCGAATCGTTCGACTTCCGCAAAGAAGACCCCGCCACGATCGCCCGCTACGACACCGGCCCGCTCGTCCGTCCCGACCAGATCAGCCGCAAGTGGAACAACTACAACCACTATGTCGACAATTCGAAGTCGCTCGGCAAGCTGTTGTTGCTGGCCCGGCGGCTCTGCGAGCGAGGTGCCGGGTTTGTGACGGTGACGACCGCGTTCGTGTGGGACATGCACGCTGATTCGAACAATGCCGGGGTCGAAGAGGGAATGCGGTACATGGGTAACCCGCTCGACCATGCGGTGTCGGCGTTCCTGGACGACGTACGCGATCGCGGGATGAGTGACAAGATATTACTCGTGGTCTGCGGCGAGATGGGGCGGACTCCTCGCATCAACTCCAACGGAGGCCGCGACCACTGGGGCAACCTGGCCCCGCTGCTGCTCTCCGGCGGCGGCTTCCCCAGTGGCCAAGTCATCGGCCAATCGAATCGTCAGGCCGCCGAGCCGCAGACCACTCCGATCGGTATTCCCAACCTGCTCTCCACGATCATGCACACGCTGGTCGACGTACCTCAATTGCGACTGGTCCCGGGGCTGCCGCGCGAGGTGCTGCAAGCGGCGGTGGGGGCGGAGAGGATTGAGGACTTCACGTAATAGACTTCACTCGGGCCGAAGTGAGACATGTCTTCGTAGCCACGTTTCGCCAGAACGTGGGCGACTTGGCTGACGTGCCCGCCCTCTGGCGAGGGGCAGCTACGGCTCACTCGGGTCCGCGCGAAGCATAATCCCCGCGATCTGCTCTTGCGGCAGCCATCCGTCCCGACTCCACCCTCGCTGCGTGTTGTATTCCGCAATGAGCCGTTGGAGGTGTTCAGCGGTCAGCATGGCCCCGGCGCTGGCACCGTCCGGCAGGGACTCGCTGAGGAACCTTGGCGGCAAGGTATCCTCAGCGGGGGTCCAGCCGTGGCGGATGTTGTACCACTTGCGCAGGCGGACGATGCGTTCGGCGATCTGATGCAGTTCGCTGGCGTCGATTGACCAGCCAGTGGTCAGGGCCAGCATGCGGGCCATCTCGGCGTACTTGTCGTGGAGCGCCCCGCGCAGGAACTTGCACAGGATCAACGAGTCCATGACTGCCGCTTCATTCTCGGTCTCAATCGCAAAGCGAACGCCATCAGTGGCGAGGTCGAGACGGTTGACCTTGTCCGAGAAGTCGACCTGGTAGGCCCCGGACCGGTTGTGATCGGCCCCGCGCGTGCTGACGGCGAACCCCAGAGCCATCGACTGCAAGGCCCGCGGCTCGTAGCCGGGAATCTCCAGCCCCTTCACATGTGGAGCAAAGGCTTGGGCCTCCGGGCCGAGTTGGGCGGCCAACAGCCGGCTCCCCTCGGCGAGCTGGTCGCCGAACCCGCTGCGCTCGCCGATGGATCGGAGCGCAGCGAGGAGGGCCTCGTCATCGCCAAAGCGGAGAGAGTTGACTGTACGACGGACGTCCTCGTCCGTCGCGGGGTCGAC